>JAKAGL010000300.1 GCA_021815535.1 bacterium | reverse complement strand
GAGCCCTCGCCATCGCCGCCGCTTGCCTCTGCTGGGCCATAGACAACAACCTCACCCGAAAGGTTTCCGAAGCCGATGCCCTGTTCGTGGCGGGCGGCAAGGGGTTGGCGGCGGGGGCGATCAACACCGCACTGGCGATGATGGGCGGCGCGGCGCTTCCCATGCCGAAAGCCATCGGCTTCGCCATGCTTATCGGTTTTTTCGGCTACGGAGTCAGCCTGGCGCTAATGGTGATCGCATTTCGCGGGCTGGGGGCGGCCCGCACGGGGGCGTATTTCGCCACCGCGCCGTTCATCGGCGCGGCGTTGTCGATAGCGGCGTTTGGCGATACGGTGCATGGGGGATTTTGGATCGCGTCGGCGCTGATGGGGACGGGGGTGTGGTTTCACCTCACCGAACTGCACGGGCACGAGCATCATCACGCGCCGCTGGAACACACGCACCGTCACCAGCATGACCGGCATCATGACCATCCGCATCCTTTTCCCTGGGACGGCAAAGAGCCGCACACGCATCCGCACGTTCATGATGAGATCACCCATGCCCATCCGCACTTTCCCGATATCCATCACCGCCACCCGCATTGACCCGCCCCGGCCGCGGCGGTTTGGATGCCGCGGAAAGGCGCGTTATAATGCCTGAATGAAGTATTGTCTTGCCGCCATGTGCGCCGTCATGCTGTGGGGCGGCCCTGCCGCCGCGATGGATACGCGTAACGGCATGAACACCTCGTCTGAATACCTGATCTTTCCCACGTGGCAAGAGGTGATGGATATCATCAACCAGGGAAAGGAAAAAGACAAAGATACCGCTACGCCGCCGAAGCCGTTCGAAGGGGCCTTCCACCCCTACATCGGCCTTCTCAGCGCATCGCCCGAAACCTACCTTGTCCCCGGCAACATGCTGGATGTGAGCGGCGGGCTTTCCTACTATTCGCCCAATACCGGCAAGATTGGCAGCGTGGGAATGATCATTGCCGTGAAAGACAAGATATCAAACCGCCTGACGGGTTATACGTTCGAGCCGGAAAACCTGACGACCTATATCAGCCTCAGCATTAATTACTGAGCCACGCGGCGAAGGCCGCTTCATCCCTCACAGCCGCCTTCAGGGTCAACTGGTGGAACCGCCCCCGGTGTTCCTGCGTCATGCGCGCCGCGTCTTTTTGCGTTGTGAGAAGCAGCCCGCCCGTGACAACCGCCAGCTCCCTGTCGGTAAAGCGGTGGTGGTCGGCAAAGATATGGTGGAGCGCCACTACCCCGCCGAGCCGCTTAACGGCCTCTTCAAATTGCGCGGGCCGGGCGATGCCGCTAACCAGCGTCACCGCTGCACTGCGCAGGACCTCCTCCGCCGCCACCGTTTCACCGGCGGGGGTGATGATGTTTTCGGCGGCAATGGCGCATTCAAATATCGGCGTGTCCGGTTTCAGCAGTCCGGCAAGGCGGCGGCGGATCTTTTCCAGCATCGGCCCGTCCGCCAGGTTTGCACGGGTGATCAGCACGGCGTCCGCCCGCCGCGCCGAGGCGAGCGGTTCGCGCAGCCGTCCCGCCGGCAATGGTTTTTCACCGCCGAAGGGATCCAGCGCATCCACCAGCAATATGTTCTTGTCCCGCGCCGCCGCAAGGTGCGAGAAGGCGTCGTCGAGGACCGCCGTCTTCGCGCAGAAGGTGTCGCGGGCGGCGATGATGCCATCCACCCGTAACGGGGCGCAGATAACCGGCACCTGCGGCAACGTTTCGGCGCAGGCCAGCGCCTCGTCCGCCGCTTCAGGGTAGGGGGCGATGTGCCCCTTGCCGTCACTCACCACCTGTACCGGCTCAACGCTGGCGCGGCCGTAGCCGCGGCTGACGATGGCCGGTTTTTCCAGCATCGACGCCAGCATGACGGCCACCGGCGTTTTGCCCGTGCCGCCGACGGTGAGATTGCCGATGCTGACGACGCGTATTCCATCAACTTTTTTAGAGGGGAGCAGTCCCGCGCCATAGAGCGCCAGCCGCGCCCGCACCCCCGCGCCATAGAGCCACGACAGCGGCATGAAGAACGCCCCGGCCAGCCCCCGGTCGGTCGGCTCGATGCGCCTCATCCTTCATCCTCCATGCCGAGGTATTGGCGTACGGCGGGGGAAACGTAAATATGTTCCAAGTCCTCGTCCCTCAGCGTATCGGCCATGATCCCCGCCTGTATTGACGGCGGCAACCGCTTGTCCAGTATCAGCACGCGCCGCCCCTCCATCTCGCACAGGCCGCTGCGGATGTTGTGCTCGTCATCCGCCAGGTTGCGGCGTTCGATCTCGATGCCGCAGTGGTTCAGGGTCTCTTCCAGCGCGTCGCGGAGCGTTTCGGCGTCCATGCCTTATGATTGTACCCCGGATCGATCGGCGGCGGCACATTCGCTTGGCGGGTATATGTTCTTGGCATGCACATTTTTCCGGAGGAGAAACCTGCCGGGCGGCGGTGGCGGCAAGAGTGCCGCCCCTACCGGCAAGACGAGAAGCTATTTCTTCAGGGAATTGAAGCGGGCAAAAACCTCTTCTTTGGTGAAGACCGATTCCACCGCCAGCCGCTCGGCCTCCAGCCGTTCGCGTCCCCCCTCCTGCCGGTCGACAAGGGCGATGACGGCAAGAATGGTCAGGCCGAATTCGCGCGCGCATTTGATGGCTTCCAGCGCGTAGCCGCCGGTGGTGATAACGTCTTCGATGATGACGACGCGGTCCCCTTTTTTCAGATCCCCTTCGATGGGGCTTTTGGTGCCGTGTTCCTTCACCTGTTTGCGCACGACGAACGCCTTCATCGGCTGGCCGCGGCGGAAGCTCTCGGCCGCGGTGGCCACCGCTATCGGGTCGGCCCCAGAT
>JAKAGL010000047.1 GCA_021815535.1 bacterium | reverse complement strand
AGCTTGCCTACAAGCTTTTCTACCGGCTTTTCGAGTGGTTTTCATACTTGAAGATCCCGCGTGATGCCGGCGATTTCTCACTGCTTGATAAAAAGGTGGTCAAAGCAATTATCCGTTTTCCCGAGCGCGACGCCTTCATCCGCGGTATCCGCGCCTACGCCGGTTTCCGCCAGACCGGCATCCCGTACGACCGGCCTGAGCGCATGTTCGGAAAAACCACCAACAGCCTTCTTAAGAACATCGACTGGGCGAAAAAGGGGATACTCTCGTTCAGCAACACCCCGTTGAATATGTTGAGCTTTTTCGGCTGGGTGCTCTTCGGCGTTTCGGTTTTGCTTGCCGCCATCGAAATAGTGCTGAAATTGATATTCCCCGATATCGCCCCCAAAGGGGCCACCACCATGATTTTGACGGTGATTTTCTTCGGCTCCATCAACCTCCTCTCGCTCAGCATCGTGGGCGAATATATCGCCAAGATATTTGAAGAGGTAAAACAGCGTCCCCGCTTCATAAGGCGGAATATAGTAATGAATGGTGAGGTACGCCAGGCATCAGACACGCAGGCGCAGGGCCGGGAGTAGTATCGGTGCAATTGCGGGAACGGCCATGCCCCGTCTGCGGTGCCGATTGCTCGGAAAATCTGTTTGCCGAAGCCAATTACAACACGGCCAAGCTGGATGCCTTCGGCTACGCCTCACGCAAAACCCCGGAACGGATGCATCTGCGGCTGGTCCGCTGCAATGCGTGTGATCTGATTTATGCCACCCCCATCCCATCAACTGATGTTTTGGCGGATGCATACGAAGTGGCCGCATTCGACAGCGGCGAAGAGGCTGCTTGCGCGGCGCGTACGTATATCGCCCATATCAAGCGCCACGCGCATAAGCTGCCGGACCGTATTGGCGCGCTTGATATCGGTACCGGTGACGGGGCGTTTCTGGAGCGGCTCCTCGAAAACGGTTTTAGCGGAGTGGCGGGGGTGGAACCGTCGGAGGCTCCCATTAAAGCGGCGAAGGAGCATATTCGCCCGCTCATCCGCAAAGGAATATTTTATGAATCGGCATTCCAGCAGGAAAGTTTTTCGCTTGTTACCTGTTTTCAAACGATGGAGCATCTGCCGGATCCATCCACGGCCTGCATCGCCGCGTTCCGCCTCCTCAAGCGGGGCGGGTTGTTCGCCGTAGCCTGCCATAACCACCGCGCGTTTTCCGCAAAACTGCTCGGCTTGAATTCCCCCATTTTCGATATTGAACACCTTCAGCTATTTTCGCCGCGCAGTGTTACCCGCCTGTTTGAAAAGGCGGGATTCAAGGAGATCGATGTGCGCCAGGTCATAAACACATACCCGTTGCACTATTGGGTAAAGCTGCTGCCGTTGCCCGCCAATGCGAAGCTGGTCTCTATGTTAAGGGTGGCGGGTATCGGATATATTCCGGTGCCGATCCCGGCGGGAAATATTTTTGCAGTGGGATTTAAAAAATAAAAGGGGCCGGGAACCAGCGCGTCAGCCGCCGTTAAGAATGCCTAAAATATCCGCCAATCCTTTCTTGGTCTGGCGCACCGCCTCGATGATGGCGTCCTGCTCGCTGGCGGTTTTCTTTCTTTTTTGCAGACGCTTTTTCGCGCCGGCAATGGAGAATCCCTCGTCATACAGCAGCGATTTTATTTCCAGAACCAGGTCGATATCCTGGCGGCTGTAAAGGCGCCGCCCGCTTTGGCTTTTCCGGGGGGTCAGTTCGGGGAACTCGGTTTCCCAATAACGAAGTACATGGGTTTCAATGCCGGCGATGGCGGCGACATCGCTGATCTTATAAAACATTTTATCGGGAAGGTTAAGCGCGAGCTGCGAATCTTTCCCGTGTTCCGAATCACTCATCGATCACACCCTCAATGCCGTTGGTTTGCATTTCCCCCAGACTCCGCTTAGCCGCCTCGGCCGAATCAAACGGGGTGGAAAGCACTTTAAACATTTCCCTCTCTTTTCGTTCTTCTACGGTTTTTATTTGAAAACCGGAGGCCTTTAAAGTTTTTTCTGCCGCCAAGGCGCTGTCTTTCAACCAAATGGGCCCTACAACTACATATTTTCCGTCAACTTCCTCTATCGGCGCAACATTTAATTTTGCCGCCGTTGATTTCATATTTTTCCACGCAACGGGGTCATTCGCAGGGCCGGCTTTAAGAGTAAAAGCGTTTGCGGGACGTATGGCTGTTTCGATGGCGGTAATGATCCCTTTTTTCGCCAACGATTGGGCATACCGGTCGGCATTTTCACGCAAAAGAAAAATGCCGAAACGGATCCGCCATCGGGATCCGGTCTCGGGTATTGCTGTCGTCTTTGCGGTTTGCAGTTCTGTTATCCGTTCCGGAATGCTGACGACCGGGGTGTTGATTGCGGTCACCGATTCCTCCCGCATGATCCGCGGCGAGGTAGCCGCAGGGCGCGGCGTTATATGATGTGCGGGAGGAGGGACGGGGAGATTAAAGTAAAGCGCGGCCGCGCCACCAAGCAACAGCATGAGAAACAATAGACGCAGAGGTTGAGCGATAGGCGTTGCAGATCGTCCCCATTTTTCACGCGGCGTGAAGCGGATGCCCGTACCGGGACGCAAAAGGTTGAATTTTTTTGAATATACTTTGAGGGGATGGGAATAAAACGAAGGATCTGGTTTTTTCACCATGTCCCCGGCTCACTCCCTTGTCTTCATCCAACACGACCTAACGGAAAAAGCCGCGGACTCCGCTCTTTCCGCCGCCATCCGGTCATCCATGTTCGGAGGCGCCCCGCACTGCTCGCGCCGCGGCGGCCGTTTCGAATCTCGAAACGATATTCCCGTCACAATGCCATTATCTCAAATCAGCGAAAATATATGGTGGGCGAAACAGGGCTCGAACCTGTGACATCCAGCTTGTAAGGCTGGCGCTCTACCAACTGAGCTATTCGCCCGCGCGGTGTTGAATTATAGCACCGGTTTGTTCAAATCAAAGCACTTATGATGAAAATTCCGGATGGGGCCGCCCCTTGGTGCGGAACGGCTATTCGGTCGGTATGAAGCGTTCCGACGGATCCGCCCACGTGGTGAGAAAAAATCCTCTCCGCGCGGGGCGGAGCACGATTTCCCCCAGAAGATCGGTTCGGAGCACCGGTATATTTTGATCTGCCAGCGTTTTAAGCGTGATACGCGCCGGAAAATGGAAGATGTTCTGCGCCCCATCGCTGATCACGGCCAATTTTGGCCCTGCCGCCGCCGTAAACTCCGGTGTAGTTGAACTCCGGCTGCCGTGGTGGGCTACGTGCAAAAGGTCCACGCCAACCGGCGCCCGCCGGGCAAGCAGATCCCGTTCAACCGGCATTTCGGCGTCGCCGGGGAGAAGCAGGCGTTTTCCCTCCATCGTTGCAACCAGCACCAGGGAGCGGTTGTTCCCTTTGCGCTCGACGGCGGCATCGAAAAATTTCAGCGTTGGCGAAAGTACATCGATGCTTCCACCGCCGAATGCCAGGCGGTCTCCGGCGGAGAGCCGGGCCGTGCGCACACCATGCTCCGCAGCCACGCTGCGCAAAGCGCCAAGCATTTTCTCTTCGCCGCCGTTGTCGTAAAATGCAGTTACGGGGAAACGTCGCAACAGCGTGAACAATCCGCCAACATGATCCATGTCGCCGTGCGTGGCAATTACGGCGTCCAGCTTGCGGATGCCGAGCCGCCGCAGTTCGGGCAGAACGGCCAGTTCGCCCGCGTCCAAATTCCCGTATGCCGGGCCGCCATCCACCAGCACGCTTGCTCCTTCCTTGAACAGGATAAGCGTGGCGTCTCCTTGCCCCACATCAATAAAGCGGAACTCACCGTTGGTTCGCGCCACGGGCCAGTAAAATACAACGACCGACGCGATGCAGACTGCCGCGGCCAGATAGGCGATGCGCCCGCGATAAGACAGGAGCAGGGCCAGGGTAGCGTAGAAAAGGGCGATGAGCCACGGAGTTGGGGCGGCCCCCGAGAACGAGATCAGGGGATGTGCGGCAAAAAATGAGGCAATGCCGTCCAGCGCGGTATAGGGCAAAGATGAAATCCATGCGGCGACGGGGGCAAGCGCGGGGAAAAAGTAACCCACAAACGCGGCCGCGAAGACCGATGGCACTGCCATGGCGCCGAGCGGGATTGCGGCAATATTCGCCACGATTCCCGCGCCATACAGTTCGTTGAACGCCGTCATAATCACCGGGGCAAGCGTTATGGTAATGGCCGCGCTGATTTGTGCCGTCAGCAAAAATAATTTTGCCCGTTTGCGCCATCCGGATTTTTTGGGAATGAGTTTGCCAAACGCTTCCGATTCGGCGTCTGTGCCGCAGGCCATCATTGCGGCGATGGTTAGCACCGCCCCGTAGGAAAGGATGAACGAAATGCTGAAAAGCGCCCCCGGGTCATATAGCAGCGTCAACAGTGCGGCAATGGCCAGCGCGTTGGGAATCCGGCTTTCCCGGCGGATTATTACAGCGGTAAAAAAAACGGCCGCCATAATTCCGGCGCGTACGGCGGAGACTTTTGCCCCGGCCGTAAAGACGAACAGTCCCACCACCATCAGCGCGCCGAAGGCGGCTGCCCGCCTGTGAGCCCCCGCTTCAGCCCATGCGCGGTTGAATAGACAGCAAAAATTAAAAAATAAGAAATTGAAGGCAACAAATGCGATACCGCTGATAAAGCCGACGTGCAATCCCGAAACGGAAAAAAGGTGCGCAATCCCGGTCATGCCATAGTTCAGCTTTTCCTGCCGGGAAAGGAAGCCGGTGATCCCTATGGTCATGGCCGCCACTGCCGGGATGCGTTCGGCCGGATAATAGCGGAAAATGAAGTCGCGCATCGCACGGCGCAGCCGCTCGCCGATGTTGCCGGGACGCCAGGCAGAGCCATGTTCGATAACCGTGAAATCTTCTTCTCCCCGCGCCGAAAAACGCGCCCCAATGCCGGAATCCCTCATGTGAGCCGTGTAATCATAGCCACCGATATTACGCATAGCGGTGACCGGCTTTAGGGACGCAGTGGTGAAGCGGATGATATCCCCCGGCAATGGGGCATTTCCGGCCATGTTCCGTAATGACACTTTTACCCCGCCCCGCACAGGTTTGCCATCCAGGCTTTCGGCGTAAAGGATGAATTGGCAACTGCCAGGATAGTATTCAAATCCGCCTGCTACCTGGCCTGTCAACGCCCCTTTTGATGGCACATTGTTGGCGATATGTTCCGGCAGATCGAAGGCCTCCGCTGTATGCCACATCCCCCAAAACACGGCGGCGGCCGCCAGCGGCAAAACGATCCTGCCGCGCAACGGCAGTCTGGATATCCAGATAAGGAAAAGTGTTGCGGCGGTTAATGCAAGCACGGAGAAAGGGGAAAGCCCCCAAACCTTGAAGGCAAGTATCCCGGCCATCGATCCGAAGAGGATTTCGGCGGAAGGAAAAAGGAGGAGCGTTTTACCCATTGGTGTTTTTATTTTACTTCGGGTCTGCCGCGATGCCGGAATAATTAAATGCCATTTCCCGCAAAAGGCAGGTGTGCGGCGATGATGAGGAAACACCATGTAAAATGGCCTCTTTCCCTTGTTGACTGGGTGCCGGGACGGGGCGTATAAATGTATTATCAACGTACTGTTCGCAACCGCTTAAGGAGGAGAAGCACCCAATGGCTATTAAGGTCGCAATCAACGGCTTTGGACGTATCGGACGAAACATTCTGCGGGCTGCGCTGCACGACAAGAATCTCGAATTCGTGGCGGTGAATGACATCACCGATCCCAAGACGTTGGGGCACCTGCTGAAATACGATTCCGTGCTTGGCAATCTGAATGAGGAGGTTGTGGTCGAGGGGGACGTGATCAAGGTGGCGGGCCGCGCGATAAAAGTGCTGAAAGAGAAAGACCCTGCCGCTCTGCCGTGGAAGGCGCTGGGCGTGGACATCGCCATCGAGTCGACCGGCATCTTCACCAAAAGGGATGGCGCGCAGAAACATCTTGCCGCAGGCGCAAAAAAAGTGGTCATCAGCGCTCCGGCCACCGACGAAGACATCACCATCGTGCTTGGTGTCAACGAGGATAAATACGACGCGGCAAAGCACAACATCATTTCCAACGCTTCGTGTACCACCAACTGCCTTGCTCCAGTAGTCAAGGTGCTCATCGAAAAATTCGGCTTCGTCAGCGGCCAGATGACCACCATTCACAGCTACACCAACGATCAGCGGGTGCTCGATCTGCCGCACAGCGATCTTCGCCGCGCCCGCGCCGCCGCCCTTTCCATGATCCCCACCACCACTGGCGCCGCCAAGGCGGTCGGCCTGGTGCTGCCGCAATTGAAAGGGAAGTTGGACGGGCTTTCCATCCGCGTCCCTACACCGAACGTTTCGCTGGTCGATCTCGTCTGCATCCTTGAAAAGGAAGCCACTGGCGAGGAAGTGAATGCCGCACTGAAGGAAGCCGCCAACGGCAAGCTGAAGGGTATTTTGGAATACTGCGATCTGCCACTCGTTTCCAGCGATTTCAAGGGGAACGCCAATTCCAGCATCGTCGATGCAATGTCCACCAAAGTGCTGGACAAGAAACTGCTGAAAGTGCTGTCGTGGTACGACAACGAATGGGGCTACAGCAACCGCGTGATCGACCTCGTGAAGTTCATCGAGAAAAAAGGGCTGTAATCACATGCTGAACAAGTTGACGATGGACAAGCTGGATGTCACCGGCAAGCGCTGCTTCGTCCGGGTCGATTACAACGTGCCGCTGGATGATTTCCAGAAAATTACCGACGACACCCGTATCCGGGGCACGCTTCAGACCATCAACGACCTTATCGACCGCGGGGCGAAGGTCATTCTTGCTTCCCATCTGGGCCGTCCCGACGGCGAGCGCAACCCGAAGTACAGCCTCAAGCCGGTGCAGGCCCGCCTGGCGCGGTTGCTGAACCGCGAGGTTGAGTTTGCCCCGGATTGCGTAGGGCCCGAAGTGGAAGCAATGGTTGCCGGCATGAAGAACGGCGATGTGTTGCTGCTGGAAAACCTCCGCTTCCACAAAGAAGAAGAGACGAACGACCCCGGCTTTTGCAAACAGCTGGCTACGTATACCGACCTCTACATCAACGATGCCTTTGGCACGGCCCACCGCGCTCACGCCAGCACCGAGGGGATCACCAAGCTGGTGGCAAAATCGGCCGCTGGCTATCTGATGAAAAAAGAGATCGAATACTTCAACCGCTCGGTTGCCGATCCGGCCCGGCCGGTGATCGCCATTGTCGGGGGCGCGAAGGCGAGCACCAAGATCAAAGTGTTTTTGAACCTGATCGACCACGTTGACAAGATCATCGTAGGAGGCGGACTGGCGTTCACCTTCTATAAGGCGCTGGGCTATAACGTGGGCAAGTGCAAGGTGGAAGAAAACATGATCGACGCCGTTCAGAAAATAAAGGAGAAGGCGCGTGAAAAAGGGGTGAAATTCTACCTTCCCGTCGATTTCGTGGTGGCCGACCGCATCGATCCCCGGGCCAATACCAAGATCGTCCCCGCCAAAGAGATACCCGAAGATTGGTACGCGCCCGATATCGGCCCCGCCAGCGTGACGCTTTTCAAGGAAGTATTGCACGATGCCAAGACCATCATATGGAACGGGCCGATGGGAGTGTTCGAAATGGACATCTTCTCGCGCGGCACCATGGCGATGGTGCATGCCGTGGCGGATTGTTATGCATTGACCATCGCCGGCGGAGGCGATACCGACGTGGCAATTCACAAGGCTGGTGAAAGTGATAAGTTCAGTTTCATCAGCACTGGCGGCGGTGCGTTTCTCGAATTGCTGGAAGGGAAAACCCTGCCGGGCCTTGCCGCCCTCTCTTCCGCCAAATAGGTTTCTTCAAAAGTTCCTCTCCCCGGTTAATACCGGGGAGATTCTATTCCGCGTCAGCGGCGTTGGCTCCTTTAACGATCATATTCAACTCGTGAATGATGTCCGCAAGTTCTTTCGTTTGGCCATCGAGTGACATGCCTAGCTTGGCGGTTTCTTCCGCCTTTTTTGCGCTTTGTTGCGTGACGGAATCCATTTCGGTCACCGCGCTATTGATCTCATTGATGCCGATGGCCTGCTCGCTGGCGGCGTTGCTGATCTGTTCCACCAGTTGCGCGGCCCGCGCGGTGAGCGCAGCGATTTTTTCAAAAGTTTGCATGGCGGCGGCGGTGATATCGGCGCCTTCATGTGCTCGGGCGACAGCATTCTGGATCAGCCGGGTGGTATCCTGAGCGGCGGAACCGCTGCGCCGCGCAAGGCCGCGGACCTCTTCAGCCACTACCCCGAACCCCTTGCCGTGTTCTCCCGCGCGTGCCGCCTCTATCGAGGCGTTAAGCGAGATAAGGTTCGTCTGCATGGCGATCTCCTCGATCACCTTCATGATTTTGGCGATCTCGGTGGAGGCTCCCTCAATGTGCTCCATCGCCTCCACGAGACGTTTCATCGACACGGTTCCTTCATCCACTACTTCCGTGGCTCCCTGCATCACGGTGTTTGCCTCTTTGGCGCTTTCGGCGGTGTGGCGCACCATTGACGATATTTCTTCCAGTGAGGCGGAAGTTTTTTCAAGCGAGCTGGCCTGCTGCGCCGCCCCGTCGGAGAGGTTGCCGCTGGCTTCTGCCATTGACCGCGAGGCGTCCGTTACGGTGTTGGTGGTATCGCGCAACTTGCTGGATATCCGCATAAGCACGGTATCAACCCGGTAACGGATCATCCAAAGGAAAAACAAAAATATTATGACGAATTCAAGCGAATAAAAACCGGCCATCACCCCATCGTTTTTTAAAATCTCCGCTTCAGCATCGGCGAGAGGAATGACCAGGCTCAACGCACCATTTGTGGTTCCTTCATTTCCCTGATGACAGTCGAAGCAGTTGATACCGATCTTTTCCGCCCATTCTTTCGACATGAGGAACGGGATGACCACCCGAAGTCCGCTTGCGCCTTCTTGTGTCACAAACAGCGATTCCATCTTGCCGGTGGAAAGCACCCGTTCATCCACCGCATCGCGCGGTTTTTCCTCCTCCGGACCTTCCCCGTACTGTTCATTAACCCCGGCGCCGCGGATCACCCGCACCTCGCGCACCCCCTTGAACGTGGTGAACGATTTCAGGTATTTCGCCCGGTCGCCGATCGTACCCTGCGCCATCATGTTGTTGAGCGTCAACAGGATCGATTCGCTTAGATTTAGCGCACGTTGTTGCGCCCCTTTTAGTACGGTTTGTTTGAGTTGGCGGTGGGTCCAGTAGGTATTGGCCGCAGAGGTTATGAGGAGAATAATGGTTAGCGACGTCAGGATTTTGAATCCCAGCCCTTTTCCTTCAAACCAGTTCATTAGCGGCCCTTCCCCTGCTGTTTGTCTCATATTATCATATGCGGAATTGGGTGAAATCTTTCGTTTCAGGGAAAGCCATTGACCCGCCGCCCGCCGTGCTGTTTAATTCTTGGTAATGATAGCTAAACTGTTCAGCGCGGCACACCTCGGCATTGAGGCGTTTCCCGTGGAAGTTGAAGTCGATCTTACACCCGGCATATTTTTCTACATCACCGTCGGTCTGCCGGACGCTGCGGTGAAAGAAAGCCAGAACCGTATTCTCGCCGCGCTAAAAAATTCCGGTTTCGATATGCCGGTGAAAAGGATTACGGTCAATCTTGCCCCAGCCGATGTCCGTAAGGAGGGGAGCGCGTTCGATCTGCCCATAGCTTTGGCTATCTTGGCCGCACAGGGGATTATTCCCGCCGACCGGCTGAAAAATCTGTTCATCATCGGCGAGTTGGCCCTTGACGGGCGCGTGAAGCCGGTACGCGGAATGCTCTCGGTGGCGGTCGCGGTCAAGAACCGCCACGCCGCCGGCTTGCTTTGTCCCTCTGAAAACGCCGGAGAAGCGGCGGTGGTGGAAGGAGTGAATGTTTACCCCGTGGAAACGCTTGCCCAGGCGGTGTCATGGCTATTGGGCGAATCCGCTATCGAAAAGGCCGCGCCGATGCTGTTCGCACCGGGGGCCCTCCCGGAAGATGAGGTGGACTTTGCCGAGGTGAAGGGACAGCACCATGTACGCCGTGCCGTGGAAGTCGCCGCGGCGGGGGGGCACAACGTGCTGATGATAGGCCCTCCCGGCTCGGGAAAATCGATGATCGCGCGGCGGCTCCCCACCGTTATGCCCGGCTGGACGCTGGACGAGGCCATCGACTGCTCCCGCATTCACAGCGTGGCGGGATTGTTGGGCGGAAACGTGTCGGTGCTTTCGCGGCGGCCGTTCCGCGCCCCTCACCATACCGTGTCGGATGCCGGACTTGTCGGCGGCGGCAACAACCCGGTTCTTCCCGGCGAGGTATCGCTGGCGCATCATGGTGTGCTGTTCCTCGATGAACTCCCAGAATTCCGCCGTAGCGCGCTAGAGGTGCTGCGTCAGCCGCTTGAGGATGGCAAGGTGGTAATATCCCGCGCTTCTTCCTCGGTTGCTTTCCCGGCTGATTTCATGATGGTCTGCGCTATGAATCCTTGTCCCTGCGGTTTTTCCACCGACCCGGTGAAGGAGTGCCGCTGCACCCCATTGGAGATGCGCCGCTACCGCCAGAAAATATCCGGCCCGCTATTGGACCGGATAGACATACAGGTGGACGTGCCGGCGGTAAAATATCAGGAATTGAAAGGGGATTGTGATGGCGAATCATCGGCGTCTATCCGCGCTCGGGTTGATATGGCGCAGGGCCGACAGAAAAAACGGTTCGCCAAAAGCCGCATTTACCGCAATGCTCAGATGGGACAGAAGCAGATAAAAACGCACTGCAGGGTGGGGCCTGAATCTGAAAACCTGCTCAAGATGGCGATGGAACGACTGGGGCTTTCAGCCCGTGCCCACTCACGGATATTGAAGGTGGCCCGAACCATCGCCGATCTCGCCGGCTGTGATGATATCGGTACCGAACATGTGGCCGAGGCTATCCAGTACCGCGCCCTCGAACGGGGATTGTAGCCGGTTTTACGGTGGATAAAGCGATCGGCCCACTACACTGGGTGGCGCGGACACTCTTGTCCGCGTTAGCGTGTCAGCGCTTATTTTTCCCCCTTTGAAAAAGGGGGACATTAAGGGGAATTTAAAAAATCCCTCCTGTCTCCCCTTGTTGAAGGGAGGAGCGGAATGGTGACAACTATCCGCTTCGGGTATCCCATTTAAGGGGAAAGGGAGAGCGGGACTTTTTCTATTCGCCGGATTTGCCCAGCGATTTCCAACTGACGATATCTTCGTTGATTCCTTCGCCGCCCGGCGCGTTGTCGGCGCCATAGCAAACGATCTCGTATTCGCGGTCGTTGTCGCCGGGGGATTTGTAGTGGAAGGGATTGCCCCATGGATCCATGGGCAAATCCTTTTTCAGGTACGGTTTGATGGCGGCAAGCCCCTCTTCGGTAGACGGATATTTGTGGTGCTCCAGGCGGTAAAGGTCAAGCGCTTCCTCAAACATGCCGATCTGCACGGCGGCGTCCTTTTGTTTAGCGGTATCGGCGTGTTTGAACAGCCGGGGACCAACCAGCCCGGCCAACAGGCCGAGTATCACCATCACAATCAACAGCTCAATCAGCGAAAAGCCCTGGCTATTTTTCACGGTCCCGTGTTTCATTTCCATCCGCGCGATTATACCGCATTCTGGCGTTCTTCCAGCCTTCGCGCTTTTATAAAGCTGCCCCCAAATAGGGTTATTGGCATCCGGCACGCAATCGGGTTATTATTGTTCAAGGATGAAAATGGGAAGGGGGAGTTTACGTCAATACTCCGTTTTCAGCACCCTGCGATGGCATGCCATGTTACAGCTTATTGGGTTACCAATTGAAATAAGGAGACCGGGTCCATGAAAAGTCTTCAAGCCAAAATGACGGCCATGCTGGCACTCATGCTT
>JAKAGL010000299.1 GCA_021815535.1 bacterium | reverse complement strand
TTTCCGAGTTCACCATCGCCATCGGCGGGCGCTTTTGGTAGCAAGCCTTGATGTCCGCTTCGATTTCGGCTCGCTTGGCATCCGGCAGTTTTTGGATCTTCGCGTAAAGATCGCCGATGCCGTTGTTGGGATTGACGCCGAGTTCCTTGATGGTGGCGGAGTGCTTTTCAAAAACATCCTTATAGAACACCTTGACGGCGTGGCCGAACATGATCGGGTCCGAGACCTTCATCATGGTGCCTTTCAGGTGGATTGAAAAGAGGACGCCCCTATTTTTCGCGTCTTCCACCTGTTCCGCGAGGAACTTGGTGAGCGCATTTTTGCTCATGAACGTACCGTCGATCACTTCGCCGGCCTTGAGCGGGGTCTTGTCTTTCAGGACGGTCACTTTTCCGTTCTGGTCGACAAATTCGATTCTTACGTTTGTCGCGGCAGGTACGCTAACGGATTTTTCGTTGGATGCAAAGTCACCGCTGGACATCGTGGAAACGTGGGTTTTCGAGTCGGAGCTCCACTTGCCCATCCGGTGCGGGTTCTTTTTCGCATATTCCTTCACCGCCACTGCCGCCCGGCGGTCGGAATTTCCTTCGCGCAACACAGGGTTAACGGCACTGCCCAGCACTTTGGCATAGCGGGCCTTGATATCTTTTTCCACATCGTTTGTGGGGTTTTCAGGGTAGTCGGGAACCTTATAGCCTTTTGATTGAAGTTCCTTGATGGCCGCAAGCAGCTGCGGAAGCGATGCGCTGACATTGGGCAGCTTGATGATGTTTGCTTCGGGGGTCTTCGCCAGTTCGCCCAGTTCGGAGAGGGTATCCGGCCGCCTTTGGGCGGGGGTGAGATGGTCGGGGAAGTTGGCGATGATTCTACCGGCCAGGGAAATATCGCCGGTGCCGACGGAGATGCCGGAAGTTCCCACGAATGCCTGGATTATGGGGAGCAGGGAGTAGGTTGCCAGTGCCGGGGCTTCATCAACGCCGGTATAAACTATCTGCGGTTTTTTCGCGGCTTTGGCGGTGGGCTTTTTGGCAGCCTTTTTCACCGGTTTTTTTGCGGTCTTTTTGGCAGCCTTTTTAGCTGTCTTTCTAGCAACTTTCTTCGCGGCCTTTTTTGCCGCTTTCTTAGCAGGTTTCTTTACAATTTTTTTAGCTGGTTTCTTCTTAGGTTTATTTGCGGCCTTTTTTGCAGGTTTCTTGGTAGCCATACTTTCCCCTATATCTCAGTTTTCGTTGTTTACCTTAACCGTTTTAGATCCCAGAACGGACATTAAAATACCACATTTCCCATTTTAATGTTTTCGTTTTTTATTCAAAAAAAGCCTGTTTTTGTGGGCTTTTTTGCAGAGGCTGGTATTAAGGAGTACAATTAACGGCATGAAGGTTTTTATTGCCGGAGGGACCGGTTTTGTAGGGACTGTCATGGTCGATCATCTGGCTGGGCGGGGGCACCAGATCGTATTGTTGGCACGCAAGCCGGAAGTCATTGATAAAGCAAATGGAGTGCAGTTTGTGGCGGGGGATGCCTTCAGCCCCGATTTGACCGAAAAGATGCGAGGTTGCGATGCCGTTATCAACCTTATTGGTATCATTCGCGCTTTTCCGGCGCAGGGGGTCACTTTTGAGAAATTGCATGTGGATGCCGGGCGGACGATGGTTGAGGCCGCAAAAAAATCGGGGGTGCGCCGTTATCTGCACATGAGCGCCAATGGAGTGCGTGTGGACGGTATAGGCGAGTATCAGCGGACAAAGTCGCGCGCCGAGGCTTATGTGAAAGCCAGCGGCCTTGATTGGACGATCTTCCGCCCCTCGCTGATTTTCGGCGATCCGGGGGAAAAGGTGGAGTTTTGCAAACAGCTATTCCAGAATTTCCGGCCTGTGCCGGTTATTCCGATGTTTGGCGATGGCAATTACCGGATGCAGCCGGTGCATGTGAAGGATGTGGCGCGCGCGTTTGGCGGGGCGTTGGAAAAGCCGGAAACGGCGGGAAGTATTTTTCACCTCGGTGGGGATGTGACGTATTCATACCGCGAAATACTGAACATGATATTCCTTGGGGCGGGGATGAAGCCGCGGCCGAAACTGCCGGTGCCGTGGATGCTGGCGCGGCCGTTTGTGGCGTTATTGGGCCGGTTCCCGTGGTTTCCCGCCACGGCGGAGCAGATCGACATGTTGATGGAAGGGAATACCATCCCCGAAAACAATTTCAAGAAAGCGTTTGGCATATCGCCGGTCCCTTTCACCGTTGAAAATCTTGCCTATCTGAAAAAATACGCCTAAGTCTGGCTAAATGACAATACGGGTTTTGTGGCCGGTGCCGCGGCATCGGGGGCAGTTCATCGTTACTTTATATTTGTTTTGAATAACGCCGTAGCCATCGCACATCGGGCACTGGTCGCTTTCCACAGTTATTTTGGGGGGGCGGAGGTGTTTAAAATCCGGCGCCCAGACCTGTTCTTTTTTAATTCGTCCTTTCACGAACGACAAGTCGTGTTTCACCGGGCCTTTCGGTTTTGAGGGGGGATGCGGTCTTCGTTCCTGTTTTTCCGCTTCTTTCATCAGCGTTTCGTAGGCTTCGTGGATCATCATGAAGTAATCGTCGTCGAATTTACCCCGGTCGGGGTGGAAATGGAAGGCGAGCAGTTTATACGCCTTTTTTATCTCTTCCCTGGTTGCGCCGCGGCGCACCTTCAGTAGTTTGTAATGATCCATCCTTCGTCAATTATATGGCAATCAGAAGTTAAGCGTGGCGGCGGCCAGAGTTCCTCCGATAGGGAAATAGTATTTTCCGTCGGCCTTTCGCCGTTTGCCGTATAGGGCCTCCAGCGCTCCTGAAAGCGAGCCTTTGGGTGAAAAGACCACCGCC
>JAKAGL010000046.1 GCA_021815535.1 bacterium | reverse complement strand
AAAGCTTTGCATCGAGGCCAATGGCGCGCAGGCGGTATGGATTTTCGTAGTTAAAGAGATTGGCGCGCGTTACAGCGTTCTTCGCTTCCGGGGGAAGAAGACCGGCCTTGATAAGGCGGCGTACAAGGGTATCGCGCCGCATCGCCCGCCGGGCAAGCATTCGCCGCATCCCGCGCGACCTGCGCCGCTTCAGGTTTTTGGGTTCACCGCTCTTGGGCTCCACGGGCGGCTCAAAAATGCGAGAACCGATGCCAAGGATGTTGCCTTGTTCGGTGTTCTCATCCAGTTCGATGAGCGCCCAGCCGATGGAGCTTGTTCCCAGGTCGAGTCCAAGGATCTTTTTCCGAGCCATGATTTTTTCTCCCCAAAAAAATACTTGACCAAAAAATATGTATGGCGGTAGTATACCATTAATCAGATAGAAACCTGCGCGTTATACCCGAAAGGGCTCATAACAAGGGGTCCGGGCGAAAGTCCGGTACTCCGCAGGCAAGGCCCCGTAACGTCAGTTACGCACGGCAACCTTCTCCTCTCCTTCGCGGGGGAGGGCTTTATTCTTTTTCAAGAAAAACGATTATCCGTCATTGCCTTCAATCTTTTCCTCCCCACGGCAAGACCTTGACCATTCCTTTTAGTCCGCTCATTTTTACCAAACAATAAATCTGCCGTCGGGGTTCACCCCATTTCTCAGCGAGGAGATCAACCGCTGTTGGTCAAATTGGGAATATTGGCTCGAAAGGTGCGTTGGAGGATCTTGGGAGGGGTGAAAGGTATGGTGCCGCTGGTGTCATTGCAAGAATTGCAACAAGCCGGACGGGCTGTTTTTGCGAGGAATTACTGGTCTGCCGACGGGCAGGGATAGTAGTTGGGCCGCAGATCGCGGCCCAACTTGTCTCAAAGCCTGTTGAGTGGGGTCTATCAGGCTTTGATGTTCACGCCGCTCCCTTTGGGGGATGTGGCAAACTTTTCCAGCTTCTGGTTGGCGTGTTGAACGACTTTTTTTGTGCCGCCGCTTGATTTTTGAATGTTTCCGCCCATTATGCGCAGTTTGCCCGAAACGGGCGGTACCTTTATGGGGCTTCCCTTAAATATAGCCGGCACTCCCGAGCCGAACTTTACCATGTTGATCTGCATCGCGTTCTCCTTATTACTCCCATCCGTGGAGTTTTCCGTTTTCTTTATCGGCATTAGATATTAAAACTTGATACCCACAAAAAAAGAAATAAAATGTATTTCGAGGTGAAAAGAAATGCCCATTTATGAATATAAACACAAAAAGAAACCGGATAAATGCAAAGACCCTTTTGAGGTGATCGCTTCCATCAAGGATGAGGCGCTTTCCGAGTGCCCCCGCTGTGGACAGCAGGTTGAGCGGGTGCTTTCCGCTTTTACCGGCAAAGTGAACATCTTCGCCGATAGCAATTTGAAAGAAAAAGGGTTCACCAAGCTGGTGAAGGATAATGTGAACGGGGGCTACCGCAAGGTTTAGACAGCAAATCGGCCGGAGGTAAGGGGCGTGATGTTCTGGGAGCATTGGGGGTAACCAGGGTTCCTGAACATCACGGCATCGCCGAATACGCTTTTTGAAGGCGTAACGCGTAACAGCTTTGCCCGCCCCACATCTCCAGCCGATTCTTTAGGGGGTAAATATAATCAATTATCTATAGAAAGCAAAAACAATGCCGCATTAATTGGAGCGAGTAAGGCTATACAAAACAGATACATGTGGTATTTTATGGCTTTGGTGCAATTCCGAAAAGCCTACAAAAAACGTTGTTAAATTTCCCGGTTCCTTTTTTTATCGTCTTATGGATACTACGTGCTAAGATTCCCTTAATTATGGAGAACAAGAAACCTAACATCAGGCATTACGACCGCAAAATTCTGGAACATCAGACCGTCGGCATATTTGTCGATGCTGAAAACGTTGAAATGTCCGGCCTCAACGTCTACAAGGGACGCACCGATTACAAAAAGCTGATACAGACCATCGGCAGCGGCCGCCGGGTTATTCGCATTATCTACTACAAGCCGCAACACAAAGAGATCAGCGAAGATTTTAAAAAATTCTGGTACGACCAGGGGGGTGAAATTAAGCGACCTTTGAAAAACGCCGATTCCTTTCTGACCATTGATGCGGTGACACTCGCCGACAAAATGGATGTCATCGTGATCGTGGGGGGGGACAAGGACTATATGCCGCTGTTGTGGTATGTAAAATCGCGCGGCTGCAAGACAGAGGTCTGGAGTTATCCGGAAACCACATCAGCTACGCTGCAGGAAACGGCTGATTTCTTTTATCCAATCGATGAGTCGTTCATCATCAAGGATGCCTTGCGCCGCCGTGCCATTAGGCCGGAAAAGGACAAAGCGGAAGTCAAAGAGAAAGAAAAGGAACGGGAAAAGCCCAAGGTTTAGGTCTCCCTTGCCGCTCCATGCCACGGGTTTTCGTAAACTGAAATTTTGGAAAAGACAGTTCGACCCTCGGAATGTTCGTTAGGTTACCTTCTTCTTGATTATGCCGCCGCCGCCGGTTGCGGGGGAGGGGCGGCATTATCCGCTCTTATCGTACCCCGTGGTTGGGGGATGGGTTCCGCCATGCTTCTTGGCATGGGACTGGGCATGATTGTGTTCGTACTGATTTTGAATTTCGCCGCGCCGTTTCTGGGCGTCTTTACCATCATGTTTCCCGGCATGTTCGCGGGAATGTGGGGCGGTATGATCGGTGGCATGGCCCGCGTGATGGGACATGATCCCCTGTGCGCTGTATTAGGCGGTCTACTGGTTGGATTTTTGTTGCAACTGGTGTTTCATCTATATGACCGTGGATTGCACGGCGAGGTTCGCCATGATTAAGCGCCATATCGCCAAGTGGAACCGCGCGGCCGCAGGCCTGGAATCGGTGGGATTGGGGGTGGAGCGCCGTTACGGCGGCCTCAAGAGAGAGCTGTTCGGCAAAGCTATGGGAGAAACACTGCTGGTCGCCGCCGGAACAGGCCTCGATTTTCAGCATCTTCCCGATGGGCTGCGTGTCACTGCCATTGATTTTTCGCCGGTGATGCTTTCCTATGCAAAACCCCGCGCCGCGGAATACCACGGAACCCTTCGGCTGGTGCGGGGGGATATACATCATCTCTCCTTCCGCGATGCGTCTTTTGATAGCGTTGTTACTGCCTGCACTTTTTGTTCGGTGCCCGATCCGTTGCTCGGGCTGCGCGAACTGCACCGGGTTCTAAAGCCCGGCGGCCGTTTGTTGATGTTTGAACATGTGCGGGCGGGCAATCCGGTGTTGGGATTATTTATGGATATCATGACCCCGTTTTCCAGCTATTTCGGACCGGATATGAACCGCCGGACGCGCGAAACGGTTCAACAGGCAGGATTTGCCATCGAGCGGGAGTTTAATGTTTATCTTGATGTGGTGAAAATATTCGAGTGCGTGAAAGATCCGGCCTGAGCCCACGTTGTTGACCCGCCCGTTTCGTTGTATATTGTTATCCACCAAATAGTTTTATATTTAGCCACCGCAACAGGTGGCGTTCCGCGGGAGGGTGCGAGGGGATGGCCATACGTGAAAAACGCAAACTGGGCGATTTGCTGGTTGAGGCGGGAGCGCTTTCCGCCGAACAACTCAAAACGGCGTTGGAGCGGCAACGGCACACCCGAAAAAAACTGGGCGAAGCCATCGTTGAACTGCGGATACTGACTGAAGATGCGATACTGCAAACGCTAGCCCGCCAACTTCGCATCGATTTAATCGATCTTGATGCCTTTGAACCGGATTTTGACATTCTCAAGAAAATTCCCGAGGCGACCGCCCGCAAATATGCGGTGCTGCCGTTGGGCCGCGCGGGCGATCAGGTGCATATCGTAATGGCGGATCCACTTAATATATTCGCCATCGATGAAATAGCCATAAAGCTGGATGCTGAAGTAAAAGTATCCATCGCGCGTGAGCACCAGATCGCCGCTGCCATCACCCGGCATTACGGAGTGACCAGTTCCATCCACGAAGCGCTTCGAAGTGTGCAAAGCGTGAGCGATGCCCGTGAAGCCGCCGCGGCATATTCGGCGCAGGTTCCGAGGGAAATAGCGCCTGTTGCCAGGCTGTTGGACGCCATCCTCCGGCAGGCGGTGCGGGAGCGCGCCAGCGATATCCATATCGAGCCGGACGAGGAGGATGTAAAGGTCCGCATGCGTATCGATGGGGTTCTTTTTGCCTGTGCCCCGGTACCCAAAGCGTTGCAGGCGGCACTGGTCAGCCGCGTAAAAGTATTGGGGAGAATGGATATTGCGGAATCGCGGTTGCCGCAGGATGGACGTTTTCAAGTCGAAAGGGAGGGGAATGAAGTCGAGTGCCGGGTGAGCGCATTTCCCACCATTCACGGTGAAAACGTGGTGATTCGGCTGTTGCGGAAGGAAGCCGCCCTGACAAGACTGGAAGATACCGGTTTGAGCGGTGCCACGCTCAAGCGGGCGGCAGGGATGTTCAGCGCGCCGTTCGGGATCATCGTGGTGACCGGGCCTACCGGCAGCGGCAAAACCACTACGTTATATGCCGCCCTCAACCTTCTCAATACCATCGAACGCCACATCATCACCATTGAGGATCCGGTTGAGTACCGCGTTCCCGGCGTCCGCCAAGCGCAGGTGAATGTGAAGGCGGGGCTTACATTCGCGTCTTCACTGCGATCCATCCTTCGGCAGGACCCGGACGTGATCATGGTTGGGGAGATCCGTGACCACGACACCGCCGAAATCGCCATTCAGTCGGCCATGACCGGTCATCTGGTGCTTTCCACGCTTCATGCAAACGATGCGCCCGGTGCGGTAGTGCGCCTTGCCGATATCGGAGTGGAGCCATTCATGATCTCCTCGGCGCTTGCGGGAGCCATCGCCCAACGGTTGGTGCGGCGTATCTGTTTCCGCTGTGGGGGTGCGGGTTGCATGGAATGCCGCAAGAGCGGATATGCGGGCCGGACAGGGATATTCGAGGCACTGGCGCTGAACGAAGGCGCTCGCGAGATGATACATGCACGCGCCACGGCGATGGCGTTGCGGGAATATGCCATCCAACATCTTGACATGCAGACCATGCGCCGTGATGGGATGGAAAAGGCAAAGCGGGGAATCACAACCGTTGCGGAAGTTAACCGTGTCACAACCGAATTCTGATGCCGCATTACGCCTATAAAGCCCGAAGCCACGGCGGTGACCCTCAGGCAGGCGATATAGAAGCCGATAGCAAGCAAGGTGCCGCGCGCCAGCTTATTGGGCGGGGGCTTGTTCCTTCCATGGTCGAAGAAAAGCATGAAGGGGGCTTTTTGGCCCCCGCCGCCCTGCGGCAACGATTCGATAAAGTAAAGATGGAAGAATTGATTTTATTCACCAGCCAGTTGGACACACTCTTCCGCGCCGGCATTCCGCTGGTCGATTGTCTTTCCTCAATCGCAGAGCAGGCGGGAAACGGCAATTTCCGCCGTGTATTGGAAAAGGTAGGCAGAACCGTAACCGACGGAGCGGCGCTTCATGTGGCCTTGGCGCAACACCCGGTGGTTTTCTCAGAAACATACGTGAATATGATTATGGCTGGCGAACTGTCCGGCATGCTGGATCAATCGCTCAACCGGCTTACCAGGCTGCTGGAGCGGCAGGACGCCGCTGAAAAGCAGATCGCGGAAGTCATGCGTTATCCCAAGATCATTACGGGGGCGCTATTCACTGCGGTGATCGTGTTGATGATTTTTGTGGTTCCCCATTTCATCGAATTTTTCGAAAAGGCTAAGTTGGCATTGCCCCTTGCCACGCGTATTCTTATTGCGATCAGTTACGGATTTCAGCATTACTGGCTCGCGGCTGCGGTTATTCTTGCGGCCATGGCATTCGCATCCAGATGGTACCTTGGCACGGAAGAGGGGCGTTACCGCTGGCATACGTTTATTCTACGCGCGCCTGTACTCGGCGATATTTACCTGAAGCTTACAATGGGGCAATTTTGCCAGGCATTGGCGAATCTTATCCACTCCGGCATTCCCGTATTGCAGGCCATAGAGGTGGCGGGAAGAACGGCGGGAAATGCTTTCCTGGTGGGGATATTCGATGAAGTTGCCGCAAGCGTCCGCGAAGGGAGCGGATTGGCGGCCCCCCTTTCACGGCATAAAGTGGTTCCACCCATTGCGGTGCAGATGATAGCGGCGGGGGAAAGTTCCGGTGCGCTGGACGAGATGTTGACGAAAGTGGCCGACTATTTCGAACGCGAGGCGGAACGGAAGATACGTCTGCTTTCATCACTCATCGAACCAATGCTCATCATATTGCTTGGCGGCATCGTGCTATTTCTCGCCCTCTCCATATTCCTCCCGATGTGGGATATGACCAAGCTCGCCCGCCCGCATCACTGATCACGGCTCGCCGCCTCTTAAGGAAGGCTGATGAGGAAAATGGCGGATTGGGCGAAGAGATTGGGAAGGAGCGTCACCTGTTTGGGGCCGGATACAAAGACTTTTTTCTCCACCTTCAGCTTGTTCTTTTCGCAATAGTCCAAAAAATCGAGCACACTTACGAAGTGGATGTTCGGCGTGTTGTACCATTGGTAGGGAAGCGACTCGGTGATCGGCGTTTTGCCACCGAACAGCACCTGTGTCCGCACATGCCAGTGGCCGAAGTTCGAAAAACTCACGATCACCTGCTTGCCCACGCGCAGGCTTTCGCGTATCAGGTTGTCCGGCACAATGACGCGCGCGAAACTTTTGTCCAGAACCACATAATCAAACGCCTTATCGGGATAATCTTTAAGGCCGGTTTCCAGCGCGTCATGCATCACGGAAAGCCCTTTTTCCACGCATTTGTATATGCCTTCGTGGTTTTCCTCGATGCCATAGCCGCGGCAGTTCTTTTTCGTTATCAGCAGTTCCAGCAGCTCTCCCTCCCAGCAGCCAACTTCTATGAGGGTGGTTCCTTCCCGCACCATCGAGGCGATCGCTTCAGCCTCGAATTCCTGTTGCAGTTCGTCGTTAGCGGGCATTGGCCGCCTCAAGCGGGTTGGTGTGGGTTCTTTCCAGAAACGGCTTGATGAGGCGGGTCAGCTCGGCGAATTCCACCAGAAAGGCGTCATGCCCGTAATCGGATTCCACTTCGATGTACGTGACATCAACACCGGCCGCTTTCATGGCGCGGGCAATGGTTTGCGAGTGGTACGAAGGGTACAGCCAGTCCGACGTATATGAAACAAGCAGGACGCGGGCGCCGCATCCACGGAAAACTTCATGCAACGGCTTTTCGCCGGACAGGTCGAAAAAGTCCATGGCTTTGGTGAGGTAAAGGTAACTGTTGGCATCGAACCGTTTGACAAATTCATTGCCGCGGTAACGGAGATAACCTTCCACCTGGAACTCGGGGGTGAACTTGAACGGTTCTTTGTCCGATTTCAGGTCGCGGCCGAATTTCGCATCCATTGATTTATCGCTCATAAAAGTAATGTGCCCGATGGCGCGGGCGAGGCCGAGGCCGCTTTCGGGCAGGGGGCCGCCGTAGTATGCGCCGTTCTTCCAAGCGGGGTCGGCCATGATGGCTTGCCGTTCCACTTCGTTGAAGGCGATCTGCTGCGGCGAATGTTTGGCCGCCGTAGCAATGGGAATAATTGAGCGGACGCGTTCCGGGTATGCCGCCAGCCATTGCAGCGCCTGCATCCCTCCCATGCTGCCGCCCGATACCGACAGCAGCTTGCCGATGCCAAGCGCGTCGATGAGGTGGCGTTGCGCTTCCACCATGTCACGAATGGTGATAAGCGGAAAATCAAGCCCAAGCGGTTTTCCGGTCTTTGGGTTGATGCTTGCGGGGCCGGTGCTCCCCATGCAACTGCCGATGCAGTTTGAAGCGATGACGTAATACTTGTCCGTGTCGAACGCGCGGCCTGGGCCAATCATGCCATCCCACCAACCGGGACCCTTATCCCCTTCTTTAGAGCCTGCGGCGTGGCTGTCACCAGAAAAGCCGTGGCAAACGAGGATGGCGTTCGATTTGGCCGCGTTTAATTCGCCATAGGTTTCAAACGCGATGGATATCGGCCCCAGCTTCTCACCTGATTCAAGCGGCATCAAATCGGGTGGAAAGGCGAAGTTAAAATGTCCTACTTTACCTGCGGCGCCGGTGATGGCGCCTGTGTAAATAATGACCTGTGTTGCCTGTGAATACATTGCGGTGGTGATGCCTACAGAACATCGTCTTTGAAAAGCCATGTGCTTAGGTAGCGTTCACCGGTATCCGGTAACACCGCGACGATAAGCTTGCCCTTGTTTTCCGGGCGTTTTGCAACTTCCAAGGCGGCCCAAAGCGCCGCGCCGCCAGAGATCCCGGCAAGGATGCCTTCCTCGCGGGCGAGCACACGGGCCGTTTCACCGGCAACTTCGTCTTTCACTTTGATGATTTCATCAATGATCTTTGTATTCAACGTGTCCGGCACAAAACCGGCGCCGATACCCTGAATTTTGTGCGGCCCTGCCGCTCCGCCGGAGAGGACGGGAGAAGTTTCAGGCTCCACCGCGATCGCTTTGAACGACGGTTTACGTTTTTTTATGACCTCGGCTATACCGGTGATGGTGCCGCCGGTGCCAACGCCGGAAACGAGGATGTCCGCTTTTCCATCCGTATCGTTCCAGATTTCCTCTGCGGTGGTGGTGCGGTGTATTTGCGGGTTGGCGGGGTTCTTGAACTGCTGTAACAACACCGCGTTGGGAAGTTCAGCGGCCAACTCGTCGGCTTTACTGATCGCCCCTCTCATCCCCTCAGCGCCGGGAGTGAGGACCAGTTCCGCCCCAAAAATTTTCATGAGATGGCGCCGTTCCAGGCTCATGGTTTCCGGCATCGTGAGCACCAGCCGGTACCCTTTCGCCGCCGCTACAAAGGCCAGAGCAATGCCGGTATTGCCGCTGGTCGGTTCCACAATCACCGATCCCGGTTTTAGTTTTCCATCGCGTTCGGCGGCCTCTATCATGGCCGTGCCGATGCGGTCTTTAACGCTGGAAAGCGGGTTAAAGCTTTCCAGCTTCACCACGATGTTCGCGGGAAAGCCTGCGGCCATACGCGTTATCCGCACCAGCGGGGTGCGGCCTATCGTTTGAGTGACGTTATCGTAGATGTTGGCCATAGCGTGTTTCTCATGCCTTCGCTTTTGCCAGCGCCTGATCCATATCGGCCAGGATGTCGTCTATATGCTCAATGCCGATTGAGAGACGGACCATTTCCGGCGTAACTCCTGTGGCTTTTTGTTCTTCGGGGTTCAACTGCTGGTGGGTTGTTGTGGCGGGCTGGATCGCCAGGCTCTTCGCATCGCCGATATTGGCGAGGTGAGAAATGAGTTCCAGCGAATCGACAAACTTCCGTCCGGCGGCGAGGCCTCCTTTGATGCCGAAGGTGAGGATTGCTCCCGCGCCGTTGGGAAAATACTTTTTTGCGCGGGCGTTTTCGGGGCTGGTGGCCAGGCCGGGGTAATTTACCCATTCCACCGAAGGATGTTTGGCGAGGTGCTGGGCTGCCGCCAGTGCATTCTCGCTGTGGCGCGGCATGCGCAGATGGAGGGTTTCAAGTCCCTGCAAAAAGAGGAATGCGTTGAACGGACTCATAGCCGCGCCAACATCGCGCAGCATGCCGACCCGCATTTTGATGATATAGGCGATGTTTCCAATCGGCTTGAGCGCCTCGACGAAGTTGATGCCGTGATAACTCGGCTCGGGACCGTTGATGAGCGGGAACTTGCCGTTGGTCCAATCGAACTTGCCGCTATCCACCACCAGGCCGCCGATAGAGGTGCCGTGGCCGCCGATGAATTTGGTGGCGCTGTAAACGACAATATCCGCTCCGTGATCGATGGGGCGGAAGAGATACGGAGTAACGGTGTTATCCACGATGAGCGGCAAGCCGTTGTCGTGCGCCAGCTTTGATACCGCCGCGAAATCCGGCACGTCCAGCTTTGGATTGCCGAGGGACTCTATATAGATCGCCTTAGTTTTCTCGTTTATCGCTTTTTTGAAACCATTTAGATCGTTGCTTTTCACAAAGCGTACCTTCACGCCCAGGCGCGGCAGCGTGTAGTGAAACAGGGTATAGGTGCCGCCGTAAAGGTTGTCGGCGCTTACGACCTCGTCGCCCGCTTGGGCGATATTCAGGATGGAGTAGGTGATGGCGCTTTGACCGCTGGAAACGCCAAGTGCCGCCGCGCCGCCGTCCAGAGCCGCCATCCGTTTTTCCAGAACATCGGTAGTGGGATTCATCAGGCGCGTGTAGATGTTGCCGAATTCCTTTAACGCGAAAAGGTTTGCGGCATGATCTGAATCGCGGAATTGGTAAGAGGTGGTTTGATAAATCGGCACTGCGCGCGATCCGGTCGTCGGATCGGGTTCCTGTCCGCCGTGCAACGCCAGAGATTCTGGTTTTAGCCTGCTATCGATTTTACTCATGGATTGCCCCTTATGTTTGGGATGTTTCATTCATGGCGAGAACATTAATTGAATTCGCCGATTCAGTTTATATGGTGGCAGTAGGTCCCGGACAACAGCTCATTGACGTTCCTCCCAGAAAGTTCCAATTGGATAAGAAGATATCAAATCCTAGTAATTTAGTCAAGTATATGATTAACGCCTTATATATTGAACTGTTGTAATTCCGCCCTAATAGAATATTTGGGGTAGGATATGGCGCATGACGGTAAGCAGTGCTGAACTGACTGGGCTTCTCGGCGAAATTCTTGGCGAAGCGGGCGGCTGGCGCATAAAGAAAATATATCAGCCGGATGCGGCATCTTTGGTTTTATCGTTTCAGGAATCGAAGCGGCGTCTTTTTATCTGCACGGGGCACGGTCTGGGGCGCATACACATGACCGATGTTCACGAAAAAATGGATGAAACCCCTTCGCCATTTGCGCAACAGCTTCGCAAGCATCTTTCCGGCGAACGGTTTTTCGGCTTTGCCAAAGAAAAAGGAGAGCGGCTTTTTGCGTTGCTGATCGGGCAACATCAATTATGGGTGCGTCTCTTCGGGCAGAAAGGGTTCTTGCTGAGCAGCGGTGAGGGGACTGTTGTAGGGAATTCTGGGTTTGATGATGCGCCGCGTCCCGGCGAGGTTTTTTCACCGCCGCCACCCGCCGGTTTGAAAGAAGAACCGGTGTTGGCCGAAGGCTCACTCTGCGCCGCCATAGAAGCTCGTTATGCCACTCTGGAAAAAGCTGGGCGGTTGGAAAAAGAGCGGCGCGCAGTTATCTCCGCCGCGAACGCCGAGATGAAAAAAATCAGAAGCCTCATCGGCGCTTTAGAGCGTGACCGCTCGAAGTTGCAGGGGTTTGCGGCATACAAAGGTTATGGCGATCTTTGCCGCACTTATTATCACCAGTTGAAGCGGGGGCTTTCCTCGGTATCGCTTACCGATCCGGCAACCGGCGAGTCGATGACAATTCCCTTATCCCCGGAGCTTTCACCAGAAGAGAACGTGGGAACGCTTTACAAGAAATATAAAAAGTATGTCACCGGCATGGCAAAGCTGGAAAAAGCGATTTCCACCGCGCGCGGACGGCAGGCTATTTTGGAGGAGAGGGTTGCGGCGGCACAGTCCGCACAAACGCTGAAAGATTCCGAGGTATCAGCAGAAAGAATAACAAAAAAGGAAAAGCCCGTCCCGAAAGATAGCGAGGGAGCGGTTTTCAGGAAGTTCGTCAGCACAGACGGCTACGACATGTTTGTGGGGCGAAACGACAGGCAAAATGATGAGTTGGTGAAAATGGGCAAGGGGAATGACCTCTGGTTTCACATCCGCGATTTCCCCGGCAGTCATGTGCTGGTGCGTGTGAAGAGGGGAGCGGATGTGCCGCGTAGCACCATCGAGGAGGCGGCACGGCTGGCGGTGAAGTATTCGTCCCGCGCCAAAGATGGCAAGGGAACGGTGATTTACACGTATGTAAAATATTTGAAGAAGCCGAAGCGGGCAAAACCGGGTTCGGTGCTGGTAGATCGGA
>JAKAGL010000045.1 GCA_021815535.1 bacterium | reverse complement strand
TAGCAGCCAGGCTGAATGCCGCCATAAGAACAATAAACAATACCGACGCCGCGGCCGGAAGCCGTGTGCGAAGCCAATTTCCCACCGACCAACGCATTTTTTCCGGTAGGAGGTTGATTCGCCTCCCCTTATCCAGTGCAACTCCGACTGCGACCGCATACGCCGCACCGTTTTCTCTCGCGATTTTATGCGGCGGGCCTTCGGCCATAACAAAATCGTCAAACGGATTGTAGATGGTTAACCGGCAACCGAGCGCATCGGAAAGATATTCGGCAAGATTCTCCATCCGTGCCGCTGAACCCACCAAATAAACTGATGATACGGAATCGCACTTGAAGTCATTTCGATAGTAATCAAGAGACCGGCCCAACTCCGTTACCAGCCTATCCAATACCGGTTGTATGCGTGCCAACACCAATTTGCCATCAATCCCGCGTGGCCCTTGCATGCCAAGGCTGTTGCCGCGCGGTACCCCAAAGAAGGCGGCAAGAGTCTGGGCTTCCCCATGCGAAACGGTTATTCTGTCCTCCGGCACTTCGTACTCCCCCGTCAACGCATCGATGAAACTGTCACCGCCAAAACCTATGTCACGGGTAAATCTTATGCCGCCCCCTTCAAATACATAAATGCCGGTGCTCGTATTCGAAATACAAACAAAAGCTACGGGAACGTTTGTATCGATAACGCGGGTATGCTCCAGCAAGGCATCAAGCGCCGCAGGAACCACCGTCAGGGCTATTGGCCGAAAGGGAGACAGCGAAAGCGATTGATGGTACCGTGTAGCCTCGCCGCGCTCCAGCGCCGACATCAACACCGGCATTCGGCCTTCCACACCGCCCGGCAGGATAAAGCCATCCAATTCCGCGTCATCCACGGAATATGGCAATACCTCGGCTTCGGTGAACCGGAGCGACGCCACCAGTTCATCGTGTTCCATGCGGGGCATTTCGTGAATTCTGATCCGCAATCCTCGCCCGGCGGCCAAAATAGCGGCAGTGCGCCCCCGTAAATTATTTTCGCGTGCAAGCCGTGTCAACAGCCGCGCAACCTCCGGCGAAAACGGATTGCGCCCTTCAAGCGGCACCTCGGCGGCGTAATGAAGCCGAAATCCGCCATTATTGGATCGTTTCAAATCGGCCAGATAGAGGGCTCCCCCGCCGAATACAATGCCGGTGAACGTATCAACCAACGGGAAGTTGAAGCGTGCCGCGAATCTTTGTACGCTATTCATACAGTTAGAACTTTTACCACATTTTATGGGCGAAAGGGCATACTGGGTACACGCCGTGTCTTCCCGCCCAAATTGAATTTTCGCGTCTAAACAGGGTTGCCCCGCCAACGAAACGCCGGCAGACCCCGCTCTGCGTGTACAATCCCGAAACGGGAATGCTGTTTAACGCTTCTTCTTCAGATGGCGGTCAATGACACGCATAATGGAAGAGAGTTTGGGCTCGGTCTCCACGGGCATATTGGGATTGTCGCTCTTGAATGGCAGTTTATTGAGATGGTACCTGTATTTGAAATCGGAGAACTTGAGGCCATGCGCAGTGGAAATAACCACTACGCGGTTCGACTTCTTGATCACGCCCCGTTTTGCCAACTTGAACATGGCAGCCAAAGCAACCCCGGTGTGTGGACAGGTATACATACCGGTTCTATCGGCGGCCACTGCCGCCTCCACCAGTTCCTTCTCGCTTGCCTCTTCCACTATGCCATTGAACTGCTCAAGCGTTTTTACCGCCTTTTGCATGCTCACCGGATCGCCTATCTGTATGGCGGAAGCAAGGGTCGTCTTTGCCTTCACCGGATGATAGTTTTTCCATCCATTCTTATAAGCGAGATACAACGGATTGGCATTCCGCGCCTGAGCAACTACCAGCATGGGCCGTTTTTTGATGATACCAAGCTCTTCCATCATAAGAAACCCTTTTCCCAAGGCTGAGACATTACCCAGATTCCCGCCGGGAATGACCACAACATCGGGTGGTATCCAATCAAATTGCTGTACGATCTCAATTCCGACTGTTTTCTGTCCTTCTATACGCAACGAGTTCATCGAATTGGCGAGGTATATCTCTTCGTTCTTGGTTATCTCTCGTACCAGTTTCATGCAGCCATCAAAATCCGTTTTGAGGGATATTACCAGGGCGCCGTTGGCAATAGGTTGGATGAGCTGCTCCACTGAAACCTTGTTCTTGGGAAGAAAAACAATGGGAGTGATCCCCGCGGCGGCGCAATAGGCGGCCAATGCTGCCGAGGTATCGCCGGTGCTGGCACAGGCGACGGCCCGTATGTTCTTTCCCTCGGCAATCATCTGCTTCACGGCGGAAACCAGCACCGTCATTCCCAAATCCTTGAAGGAACCGGTGTGGCTGTTGCCGCAAAGTTTTATCCAGAGATCGGAGATGCCGAGCTCGCGCCCCAGGCGTTCGGCCCAGAAAAGATTGCTCTCCCCTTCATACATGGAAACGATGTTGTCGTTGTCCACTGTGGGGAGCACCCACTCCTTCTTGCTCCAAACACCGCCGCCATACGGCCACTGGTTGCCGTGCTTGCGCTTGTGGAAAAGATCCACCCACTGCTTCGCTGTCTTCTTCTTAAGCTGCTTCATGTCGTGTTCCACCTGAAGCAGAGATCCGCACTTACGGCAATTGTATACCACTTCGTTCAGCGGATAGCGCTCGCCGCATCCGGCAAAACATTCAAACCACGCGTGATACCTTCCCTCAGCCATGACCCGTTAGTCCCCCGTGTTTTCCATTATCAGCCGTTTTCGGCCATCTGTTTCTTGTGCCATTCCACATAAAGCTTATCAAAATACTTTTCATCCTCAAGCATATTCCGCTCAATAGTGAATTCTTGGCCCTCGTGCATATAGTTGAGCGCCGCGGCCGAGGCCAGGAGCTTCCTCAAAACATCAGCCACCTGCATGCCGTGCTCCTTGGCATAGTCTTCCACATATTTTATTGCCGCATCGGCAAAGCGAAGCATGATACCGTAATCGCTCTTGAAGCGCTGGGAAAAATCGGCGAACGGCGACCGTTGCATCAGTTGCAACAACGCATCCTGCGGCGCGCGGCAGATGTCGCCCGTCACGGTGAACTGCGCGAAATTCGTCCCCGGCAGCTCGAATTGGAAATCGGTAAGCACAGTTTCCCACTCCCCCACCAGCGCGCGCGCACCGGTCTTTTTCTTTTCAGCGCGATGGGCGATCTCCTCCACCGCGTCATCGGTGAAATCAAGGTCGATACCAAACAGTTTGAACTCGAGCTTGTACTGGTTCAGGATACTGTCCTCGGTTTTTGTCATTATGCGGATGAGATCGTTTTTGGAAAGCTGGTTCACATACGCGCGGATCGGCGCGCGGCCCACTAATTCGGGGATGATGCCAAAGCGTATGTAGTCTTCTTCAGACGCGTCTTTATAATAGTTGCGGTACTTGTCCTTCTTGGCATCCACCTCTTCCATGCCGAAACCGGCAATAGTGAGTGAGCCATCCTCCTTTAGGCGGCCGGACTTGCTATCGAGCCTTTTCTTCACGATGTGCTCCATCCCTTCGTTCACACGCTGGAACGAACCGCCGAGAATGAACAGTATGTTCTCGGTGTTGATCATGGATTTTTTTCCGCTGGAGGTGCCGCCCCGCTGCTGGTTTACCAGTTCCTGTATCTGCTGGGCAGGGCTGTTCGGATCCTCGATGGAAACCAGCTTGCGCTCCACCAGTTTCAGCACTGCGCGCTGAAACCCCTCGCGGGAAACGTCAATACCGATGCCATGCCCTTCCTTGGCCTTTTTGTCTATCTCGTCGATGAAGATAAGGCCGCCATAACGGTTGATGAACTCCGCCTTTTCCTGCTTGTTCTCGCCGGGAGCCATGGCAATGAGTTCCCGCACCATATCCTCGGCATCCTTCCCTACATAGCCTGCCTCGGTATAATCCGTGGCATCCACGATATGTACCGGCACATTCAACAGATCCCCCAATACTTCAGCGCAATAGGTCTTGCCGCTACCGCTGGGGCCGGCTATCAGGGTGTTTTTTTTCCGGAAACGCTTCACATCAAATTTGCCCAACACCCCCTCATTGCTGAAGCGGGCCTTCACGATGGCAAAATGATAAGAAGCGGCGATGGCCAGCCTTTTTTTATAATCGTCCTGGCCGATAACGTACTTGTCGAGATGTTCCTTGATCTGGCGCGGAATGTAAACCACGCCATACTTTTGCTTATCCTGCTCGGCGCCGCGGGAACCCAACAACTCCTTAATTGTGTTGTTGAATGAATTGTCCGCCTTCAACCACGCGTTAAGCGCAGCCTCGTAGCTGCAGCCGTACTCCTGTGCAATCTTTTCAATTGCCTCGCGCGGAACGGCTTTTTGAACCATGCGTCACTTTTCCCCTGTTATCCGTTGCGCCGGCCGCCAGCCGGCAGCGGTGACGCGCGTTAGTTTATTTCCGCCACGGGGGATTCCATTCCCCCCAAAGGTGGCCGTTTTGACGAGCCGCGTGTGCGAATCTTTTTCGCACCCTTGAATACGGGAGCCGACATCACCGCTTTGAGAACATCATCCATCGTTTCCACCGGGATGAACTTTAGTTCCTTACGCAACAGCTTGGGTATTTCTTCAAGGTCTTTCACATTTTCCTTCGGGATCACAACATTGCGGATGCCGGCACGGCGCGCCGCCAACGCTTTTTCTTTGAGGCCGCCTATAGGAAGCACCTTGCCGCGCAGAGTGATCTCACCGGTCATCGCAGTATCATGCCGCACGGGAATCAGCGTAAACGCGCTTACCATAGCGCTGGCCATGGTAATGCCCGCGGAGGGACCATCCTTCGGTATGGCTCCCTCCGGAGCGTGGATATGAATATCATAATGGGAATAGAAATCGGCAGGCAGACCAAGCGCTTCCGCCCGCGAGCGGATATACGTCACCGCCGCCTGGCCCGACTCCTTCATTACATCGCCCAGCTTGCCGGTGAGCGTCAGTTTCCCTTTACCGGGGACGACAGTCACCTCGATATGCATCAATTCGCCTCCCACCTCAGTCCAGGCAAGGCCGTTGGCAAAACCGGGATCGGCATGTGCCGCCGCTTCTTCATTCCTGAACTTGGGAACGCCCAACATTTTTTCAAGTTCGGCGGACTTGAGACGCACCGCCTGTTTTTTATGTTCCACAACATTGCGGGCCACCTTGCGGCATACCTTGGCGATTGTCCTCTCCAGATTGCGTACACCTGCTTCCCGGGTGTAACCTCGGATGATCTTCGTCAGCGCCTCATCCGACAATTCCAGCGAGTCCGCACTGATGCCATTTTCCTTTATCTGTTTTGGCACCAGATACCCGGAGGCAATTTTCACTTTCTCCTCTTCCATGTACCCGGAGAGACGGATCACCTCCATCCGGTCCAGCAAGGGAGCGGGGATGGAATGCATCACGTTCGCGGTAGCGATAAACATCACCTGCGAGAGATCGTAATCCAACTCGATGTAATGATCGCTGAAATGTTTGTTCTGTTCGGGATCCAACACCTCCAGCAGCGCGCTCGAGGGGTCGCCCCGGAAATCGGCGGTCATCTTGTCGATCTCGTCCAGCATAATCACCGGATTGACGGTTCCTGCCTTTTTCATCGATTGAATGATCCGTCCCGGCAAGGCCCCGATATAGGTACGCCGGTGGCCGCGGATTTCCGCTTCGTCGCGCACACCGCCGAGGGAAACCCGGACAAATTTGCGCCCCATCGCGCGGGCGATTGATTTCCCCAGGGAAGTTTTTCCAACCCCCGGCGGGCCGACCAAACAAAGAATGCTCCCCTTGGGGCTGTCAGACAATTGCTTCACCGCGAGAAAATCAAGGATGCGTTCCTTTACCTCCTCGAGGCCGTGGTGATCTTCGTCCAATATTTTCTTGGCGTTGCGCGTACTGAGATCGTCCTCCGTCCGCACGCTCCAGGGAATATCGATAAGCCACTCGATGTAATTGCGCACAACGGTACTCTCAGCGCTCATCGGGGCCATTTGCTCCAGCTTATTTATTTCCTTCTGGACTTTCGTTTCGGCATCGGCTGGCATACCGGCCTTTTTCACCTTGTCGCGCAGTTCATCAAGTTCCGACCGTACGTCGCCGCGCCCCAGTTCTTTCTGGATCGCTTTCATTTGTTCATTGAGATAGTACTCGCGCTGGCTCTGATCCATCTGCTTTTTCACGCGCCCTTCAAGGCGTTTTTCGATCTGTATGATTTCAATCTCCCGCTCAAGAAGCACCATCATCGCCTCGATGCGGTTCTTGATGTCGGTCTCAGCCAGTATCTGCTGCCGCTCATCCGTTTTAAGCGCAAAATGCCCCATGATAATGTCGGTCAGTTCTTCCGTATTGCCGGTTTCCGCAATATGTGTCATGGTCTGCGACGGGAGGCGGTTGCTGATTTTCACATAGCGGTCGAATAACTGGTGCAACCCGCGCGTCATAGCTTCCATCCGCGCATCACGCTCCGGCATCCGCATGGCAACCCCTCGCACAGCAACGCGGTAGAACAGGTTCCGCTCCAAGAACGTATCGATAACGGCGCGGCGAATGCCTTCAACCATTATTTTGACAGTGCCATCCGGAAGCCGTAACACTTGCATGATCTCGCTCACGCAACCGATGGAATAAATATCCTCCGGGGTTGGCTCTTCATTATTAGCCTTCTTCTGCGCACAGAGCATAAGCAGGTTTCCCTTGGCGGCGGCCTCTTCAACCGCGCGAATGGATTTTTCGCGTCCGACAAACAACGGCACCAGCATCCCGGGAAAAACGACAATATCGCGCAACGGGATAAGGGGGAGCTCCGCCGGCAACGTTACTTTGGCGCGCTTGTTTTCCATGCCGTCCATCAGGCCTCAACCGGCCTTCTTCTTCAGAGTGATAATGGGTTGCGCCGAGTGGCGGATCGCTTCTTCGCTGATCACAACTTCCTCGATTTCCGGGTTGCCCGGCACCTCATACATGATATTCAGCATCGCCCGCTCAAGAATGGAACGCAGCCCACGCGCGCCAAGCTTGCGGTTAATCGCTTCCTGGGCAATTGCCTTGATTGCGCCATCGGTAAACTTCAGATTGACGTTATCCAAGCCAAACAGTTTCTTGTACTGTTTGATGATGGCGTTTTTCGGCACCAGCAGGATGTCTGTGAGCGATTTTTCGTCCAGATCGTCCAGTACGGCGACCACCGGAACGCGGCCGACGAACTCCGGAATCAGCCCGAATTTGAGCAGGTCTTCCGGCTCCACCTGATGCAAAAGGTTCTCGCCTTTGCGGTCCTTCTTGCTCTTCACGGTTCCGCCAAAACCCATCGTCTGCTTGCCGACGCGGTAGTCGATAATCTTGTCCAACCCGACGAACGCACCGCCGCAGATGAAAAGAATGTTGGTGGTGTTCACCTGCAGGAATTCCTGTTGAGGATGCTTGCGGCCCCCCTGGGGCGGGACATTTGCCACTGTGCCTTCAATCAGTTTCAGCAACGCTTGTTGCACTCCTTCGCCCGAGACGTCGCGGGTGATGGAAGGATTGTCGCTCTTGCGGCTTATTTTGTCGATCTCATCTATGTAGACAATCCCCTTTTCCGCTTTTTCAATATCATATTCGGCAACCTGCAACAGGCGGTGAATGATGTTTTCCACATCTTCGCCCACGTAGCCGGCTTCGGTCAGTGTGGTGGCATCTACAATGGTGAACGGCACGTTCAGCATCCGCGCCAATGTCTGGGCCAGCAAGGTCTTCCCGGTTCCGGTGGGGCCGATCAGGAGGACATTGTTCTTCTGCAGTTCCACGTCATCATTCGTGGCGTTTGCTTCAATCCGTTTATAGTGATTGTGCACCGCGACAGAAAGTATTTTTTTTGACTCTTCCTGCCCGATGACGTAATCATCCAGCACGGCCTTGATGTCTTTCGGTTTCGGCAGGGTTGCAAATGCCTGGCTCTTTTCCTGATTCCATTCCTCGACAATGATCTCGTTGCACAGGTCGATGCACTCATCGCAAATGTAGACCATCGGTCCGGCGATGAGCTTTTTCACCTCGCCTTGGCTCTTGCCGCAAAAGGAACAGCGCAAGTCCTGATTAGTTTCTTTCTTTGGCATTAAACCTCCTGTGCGCTTCTTTGTCTGTCGGTCATTTCCCGTCCTGCATTTTCTTGCGCAATTGACGCGATTCGATTATTTCATCGATAAGGCCGTAATCTTTGGCGTCCTGCGCACTCATGAAAAAGTCGCGCTCGGAATCCTTCCGTATCTTTTCAATCGGATGTCCGGTGTGTTTGGAGTAAATCCCCTCCAAGGCATTGCGCAGGCGGTTGATTTCGTCCACTTGGCGGTGAATGTCATCCGTGGTTCCCTGATAACCGCCAGAGGGCTGGTGGATCATGATGCGGGTATTGGGAAGCGCATGGCGTTTCCCCTTCGCGCCGGCGGAAAGCAGAAGCGAGCCCATGCTGGCAGCTTGCCCCAGACAGATCGTTTGAATATCAGGGCGGACGAACTGCATGGTATCGTAAATCGCCAGACCTGCGGTCACCACCCCCCCCGGACTGTTGAGATAGAGATAGATGTCCTGGTCGGGATCTTCAGCCTCAAGAAACAAGAGCTGCGCAATGACAAGATTTGCGACATGATCATCCACGGCGGTGCCGAGGAAAATGATCCGATCCTTCAGCAACCGGGAAAATATATCGTACGCGCGTTCTCCGCGAGCTGTTTGTTCTACTACCATGGGTACAAGCATTACTCGTTCTCCTTCGCTTCGCCTTCGACAATCTTGTCTTTTATTGTAATCTTTCCATTGATGAATTTAAATACGCTTTCGCGCAACGCTTCCTTGATGGTGAACACGGCGGCATTGTAACGGGCATCGCGGTCATCCGACTTGAGATGCTCTGCGTACAAGCTCTGAAGCCGTTCCAATTCCGCCTCATCCGGCTGCAAACCGTTGGCTTTGGCGAGATTTTCGATGATAACCTCGTCACGCGCCCACTCCTCGCCCTTTTCCATCGAATTTTGTTTGAACTTTTCGCGGTCGAAATCGGGCTGAGCGGTCAGGTCGAGCCCCCATTCGCGCGTTTGTTGGATAAGGCGGTTGGCGTACATCTCACCATATTGGGCAAGCATTTTCGGCGGAAGTGGAAAGCTGGCACTTTCGCGGAACTTTTTCAATATATCGCGGCGTAGGCCCTCCTCGGCCCGCTGCTTTTCGCGCTCTTCGGCGCGCGAGCGCAAATCCTTGCGCATCTCCTCTACGCTGCTGTGCGGCGTGTGGGCAATAACGAACTCATCGTTCAGTTCCGGAAGCCTCTTTTCCTTCACAGCGGTAACTTTTACCTTGAACACAGCCTGCTTATCGGCCAGCGACGGGTCGGGATACTGCTTGGAGACGGACATGGTGAATTCTTTTTCCTCGCCCGCCTTCAATCCGGCCACATTGCGGTGGAATTCCACAAAAAGGGTTTCCTCCACCGTGTTGACTATCATCTGCTGCCCTTTGCCCGAAAGTTTGGGCTCTTCCTTGCCATCAACCGTGGCGGTATAGTCCATGAATACGAAATCGCCATCCTTGACTCCGCGGCCTTCAACCGGAACCAACTCGGCTTGTTTATCCCGCAGCTGGTTAAAAACGGTCTCGATCTCCTTTTCATTCACCTTACGGGTTTCGCGGTCGAACACCCAGCCTTCGCAGGAAGGCACATCCACTATCGGAAATATCTCGATCACGGCGGAATAAGTGAGCGGTTGTCCCTTTTCTATCTTCACTTCCTCGAAGCTCGGGTTGCCAAACACTTCCAATTTGTGCTCGGTAACCGCATTCTCGAAGCTCTGGTGAATAAGTTTCTCGCCCACTTCGCCCAGCACCTGGGATCCGTAGATTTTCTCCAAAATTGGGCGAGGCGCTTTGCCGGGGCGGAACCCCTGAACCTTGGCGTTTTTGGCAACATCGCGCCATTTTTTTTCTGCCGCATCTGCAATGTGGCTTGCGGGGATTTCAACCTTCAGCTTCTTAACACACGGCTGAACATCGGCTATTTCAACTCTAATATCGTTCAATGACACAGTCACAGTATCCGGCTCCTTCCAATTTCATCAATGGTTTTTGCGTTTCTTCACTTTACAGTACTTTACTGCTTGTACCGACACTATTCAAAAAAACGTCATGGTGCGAAGGGGGGGGTTCGAACCCCCAAGGTTGCCCACCAGATCCTAAGTCTGGCGCGTCTACCAATTCCGCCACCTTCGCGTTATTTGTGTCAAGTCCTTCAAATATATTATGCTTCAAAGGGAAATTAAAGCGATTTTTCGGTAATACTTCGCATTGTTGCGGTAAACGCATTGTTCTGATAGCCATTACAAAGCAAAATAGTTGTAATGCGCTATCGACCCTTCGCATGGTCTCTTTGCTTGGAACCTGGAAAGACACTCATCTAAAACTCAACACTCTTTACCCCCCCTCTTAAGACCTTCCATATCTGGAACAGTCGGTTCTACAATGAGGGAACGCCTCTGGCCTCTTATTTAGCTTTGACGGCAATACAGGACAATACTAAGTTATTTTGCCATACCTTTTTCGCGATCTGCGGTTAAGGAAAAACATGGCAAGATAAAATTGCGTGACAAAGATGTTGACAGGACGGATGCTAATGAGTACACTTTGCCGTCTAATTACTTGACGGTCCCCATCGTCTAGCCCGGTCCAGGACGCCGCCCTTTCACGGCGAGAACAGGGGTTCAAATCCCCTTGGGGACGCCATTTTTCTGCTGGGTTTGAAACTATTAACCCGGATTTACCGCTTGTACCGCAGTACATAAATAGGATATTCTCAGTAACCTGGTATCTCATCGTAAAAAGAACAATAAGGAGAAAGAAAAATGGGGCGGATTAATTATCTGTTCACTTCGGAATCAGTTACCGAAGGACATCCGGATAAGATTGCAGATCAGATTTCTGACGGCGTGCTTGATGCTTATCTTGCACAGGATCCCATGTCCCGTGTGGCTTGCGAAACGCTGGTCACCACCGGGCTTGTCATGCTGGCTGGAGAAATCACCAGCAAGGCCGTTGGCGTTGATATTCACAAAATCGTGCGCGACACCGTGAAAGAAATCGGTTACGACGACAGCGCAATTGGATTCGACTACCGATCGTGCGCCATCCTCAACGCGCTGCATGAGCAAAGCCCGGATATTGCCCAAGGTGTTGTCCGGAAAACCGAAGAAGAGACCGGCGCCGGCGACCAAGGGCTCATGTTTGGTTATGCAACCAACGAAACCAAAGAATACATGCCGCTACCGCTGCTGCTTGCCCACAAACTCACCGCCCAACTTACCAAAGTGCGCAAAAATGGCACTCTTAAGTGGCTCCGCCCGGACGGTAAATCACAGGTAACGGTTGAATTCGTCAACAAGAAGGCCCATGCAATCGACACGGTGGTCATCTCCACCCAGCATTCCGATGATGTCGACAACGACACCATCCACAAGGAAGTCCTCGACAAAGTCATCCGCCCGATCATGCCCGAAGGCCTCTTCCACGAAAAGAAGTGCAAGATATTCATCAACCCCACCGGCCGGTTCGTTGTTGGCGGCCCTCACGGCGACTCCGGCCTTACCGGCCGCAAGATCATCGTCGACAGCTATGGCGGCTCGGCCTGCCACGGCGGCGGTGCGTTCTCCGGCAAGGATCCGACCAAGGTTGACCGCTCTGCCAGCTATATGGCCCGTTATATCGCCAAAAACCTGGTGGCCGCGGGCATCGTTGACCAGTGCGAAGTGCAGCTTGCTTACGCCATCGGCGTGGCCGAACCGGTATCCGTGCTGGTGGATGGCTTCGGCACCCGCAAGATCCCCCAGGAAAAGGTTGTTGAACTCGTCCGCAAACACTTCGACCTCCGCCCCTTCGGCATAATTAAGATGCTGAAGTTGCGTCAGCCGATCTTCCAGAAAACGGCCGCTTACGGCCACTTCGGCCGCGAACTGCCGGAATTCCAGTGGGAGAAGACCG
>JAKAGL010000298.1 GCA_021815535.1 bacterium | reverse complement strand
ACAGTCACAGCCGAATCGGCATTGGCATCGGCCCGAAGCATTCCCACCCCCTGGTCGATATGGAACGCAAGCACCGTGGCGGCATTGCAGAAAAGCTGCGCCACCATCTCAACCTCCGTCCCCGCCTACCGTTTTTTTATCTCGCCCATCGCGTGAACAATGGCGTCTTCGCCCAAAGCTGTCTTGGTGGCAAGGTAATCGGGCCGGTCAATGATATCCCAGCCATTGGCGCGCCCGATAGCCTTGTACTCCTCCGAATCGGTGGAGAAAAAACGGTGCGTAACGTACTTTGAGTTTTCTGCCGCCAACATCGGATACCGCATAAGGGGGCGCCCCATAAGCGGAAAGGTGTTTTTTCCAGGAAACCCAATACTCCCCGCCCTGCCTAACAGAAGCGCCACAACTGCGTTGTTTTTCATATAGTTAGCTTTCACCTCTAATTAAACTTAATTAATTTAGCTTATTACATTTGCCGGTATATTTGAAAGGATAAAATCCGATTGATTACTTTTCCCTTCATTTTTTGGAGCACGCCATATTATTCAGGGGAAACAAAATGAATCGCTTTGGCCGGAAACTCATATCGATTACCTATGTTGTTTGGCGGTCGAAAGTGAATCGAAAAAGGTTTTTACCTTGAATAGGCTATCTGATTGAACGCAGTATTGCTCTAAGAATTCAACATTTTCGACCATCAGACTGCCTTGCCGGTAATCATTTGCAAGATTATCAAGTATTTGGGCATATTCACTTACATCACTGGATACATAAATACGTTTTTTCAGCAAATCAAGGGCACCGTCCTGGATTCTGCAATCCACAGGTTGGTAAAACAATGCCATGGGGCGATTCGCCACGAGACATTCCTGCAACACTGTAGAAGGATAGTCAATTATAAATCCATCCGCTTTCCCAAAGATGTCGGACAGTTTCTCAACCTCCACGTGAATACCGGATATCCCCTTTTTCGAAAGAAACGTCTCATAACAAGCGTGAAGCGCCGGGATGGTCTTTACAACCCACCTCACCTCTTTGATCTTTGACATCAATTCAATAATCTTTGTTTGGTGATTGAAACTACGATACGAGGTACCTCCGTTATAAGGATAATGGTTGCACATATCGTGAATAATGTCGGGAACAAAATAGATGACAGGAACACCATCGGCAGATGCCCTGGGTTTTTTAGCGTGCTGCAATTTTTCGCGGAGAGCAAACAACCGGCATGAACCGACCGGCACAATCCGAGCATTGCTTTTCCCAACAAATTCACTGCTTTCCACACCGGCGCCATATGAAAGAAAATAGTCCGCATGTCTGAAATCCGTTTCAAATAACGGCCAATCTAGATAACCGGTACCGCCCCCTTCCTGATAAACTACGACGGGCAATCCAAGACGTCTAGAACACCCAAGTAAAAGTGACTGCCCCAAATCGATCCGCAGGGAATTGGAAAGCACCAGATCAAAGCGTTTGCTACGCAAAAAGCCCTCTATTGCCGGAAGACCGGCGATAAAGGAAGGTAATAGATCGCAGAAATACCGCTCTAGTTTCCGATGAAGATAGCCGGAGAAATCCAACCCTTCGGCGTGGAGGCAATTCAGATACTCTTCATCCGTGGCAAGGCCATCAAAAACCTTTTTCACCCTATCCCTTACCCCACTTGTAGCGGCGGAACCATTTTGGGCCATTAACAACGACCCTACATCACTATCCCCTAATAAGAGATCTATCCCAAGATCGGGAACCACCGCACTCAAATACGGCAGATCATGACCATAGTGAAGGATCAGCGCCTTTTTTTTATCGAACTTTTTAAGCGATAAATACTTTTGGACTTTTCTCAATTTCCGCCCGATCATACTTTTAATAACCAGCCTACAGTTCATTTGTTTTCGGGCAGGTACAACGACCTGCGTCACCCCAACTTTTGCCCGCAAATCCGCCGGAAGCAGAAACCGCGCGATGTCCGGGTAAAGAGTGCGATCGGGAAGGTAAAATTCATCCGAAGCGCTCATCGCGGTTTTGTAATTTTCCAAGACGATAATTGAGCCCTCGATGCGTTCCGCCCAAGCACCAAGAAATAACCACTGCGCCATCAGAGTATCAAAGAACAATTTGACCTGATACATCGCGCCGCTAGCCACGCCAGGATTCATGCCACGCAAATCCGCGAACTCATCCTCAAGATACTTGTCCATAATGGCGAGCAGCGTCCAGACCCGATCCATATTTTCACAACCCATACGGTTCAACCGTTCGGGGGAAATGTCGGCTATTTCGTCCGCCCGTATCGCTTTCACATTCCGCCGCGCCAGCGCGGTATCACCCGCGACCGTGGGGGTAATAATCTGCGCATTGCGTTGGCGGGCAAGATCGATGGCCGCTTGAGCGAGTTCCGGCTCACTGAAAAAAATGTAGCGTTGCTCTGTCATGCGATGATTTCCAACAGTTCGGGAAGTGTGCGCAAGTCATAGACCACGCGAACATTCAGCCCATCAAAGCTGTTCCACGCCTGTGTCCTGCGGCCGATAAAATGCACGCCATGCTCCATCGCCGCGTCATAATCGGTCATGGCATCCCCCACAAACACCATTTCATCCGGAGCCATGCCGGTCCGTTCCAATATCCCAAAAACGATACTCCCCTTGCTCTCAGGAGCCCCGTACACGCCCTGAAAATATTTTTCCATGCCGCGACGCTCAACAATAAGCTTCAATTCGTCATCCGGAGTGCCGGAAGCAACAAAGAGCGGTACTTTTGTATAGAGTGCCTCCAATGCCTCACGCGCCCCGGCCACATACGGCGCGGCGATAACATCTTCGAGGACGATATGCGAAAATCTATCGCCAAGTTCCATTTCCATTTTCGGAGTTAGCGGTTC
>JAKAGL010000297.1:938-2892 GCA_021815535.1 bacterium | reverse complement strand
TTTCCTTCTTGCCGGGCCAAGGCTATGGCTCCCTCCACGGCGCTGTCGCCGCCCCCCACCACCAGAATCTTCTGGCCGGTATAATGCTCCGGTTCCAGCAGGCGGTACATCACCTTGGGTAATTTCTCGCCCGGCACTCCCAGCTTGCGCGGCGTACCGCGGCGGCCGATGGCTAAGAGCACAAAGCGGGCCATCAGTTCGCGCTTGGAGGTTTTCATATTGAATCTTGCCCCTTCGCGCACAAGGCTCAGAACTTTTTCATTGCCTTCCACCTTGAGCTGCGTCTTGGCGATAATATCTTTCCAGAGCGCGAGCAGTTGTTCCTTGCTCAGTTCACCGGTGCGTATCTTGCCGTAGATCGGGACTTCAACCGGCCGGGTCATAACCACCTTGGCGCGCGGATAGGAAAGGATCGCCCCACCGAATTCTTCTTCCTGATCGATCAAAATATAATTCAGTTTTTTGCTTTTGGCGGCAAGCGATGCGGCCAACCCGGCCGGTCCCGCCCCAACAATGATGAGATCGTATACGCCCGGCTCTTTTGGAAAATTGCCGGCCTTAAGGTCTCCCTCGATATAATTGACGGCTTCCATACCCTGCGTCATCGCATTACGGATAAGCCCCATCCCGCCCAGCTCGCCGGCTATGAATATCCGTTCCATATTGGACTCAAAATTCGGCTGTACTTGAGGAATGTCAACGCCGCGCTTTTCCGTGCCAAAGACCAGTTCAATGGCTCCCACCGGACAGGCACGGGCGCACGCGCCGTGGCCTACGCAACGTGATGCATACACCGCTTCCGCCTTGTTGCTCACCAACCCCAGCACATCTTTTTCAGGGCAGGCGTTAATGCAGGCGCCGGAGCCGATGCAGATGGCGCGATTCACCTTTGGGTGGATGGTCGCTGGTTCACTGAGGCCGTACTGTTTTGCCCGCTCGATTTCCTTGGACATTTTCTTCGAACCGCGGCTTTGCAGAAGCAGATAGGGGCCCACCACCACAACGATGACAAGCACGCCCGCGATCACAGTGATGTTCCGGGCAATGAGGTTCAGCAATGCATCCATGAAAGCCTCAAATGCGGAAGACGTAATACACGCCGATATGAAGGAACATGATAATGAACATAATTATGGCAAAAGGTTTGTGGAACACGTGCCAATAATGTAAGAGCTTGTGCGAGGCCTCGAGGAACTGTATCGACCGCACCAGCCTCCCCTTCTCCCGTATCAGCTTGAAAACCCGATTCCTCACATGAACCGGTATCTGCCGGTTGGCCTTGAGGCTGCGCCAGATGCCGTACATCGTGATCATGCTTCTGATGTCGGTGGTGAACAGCGACCATAGCGCATCGAACATACCCAACTCCCGCATCCCTTTGGAATCACGGGTGCCGTGCCGCCGGTCAAGCTTTGGCCCGGCTATCCGCTCGAAGTAATGCTGAACGTCATATTGCCCCTTGGCGAACTTTTCGATTTCAAGGGTGATGTCGTCCATGATCTCGTTGATCTCATCCATCTTCAGTTCCTGCCCGGAAATGGAGCGGGGAATCTGCACGTAAAGATACCGGCCCAGAAAACCGCTGACCGCCACCACCACCGCCGACCAATACGACAACGCCACAATGCCGCCGAACTTGTAGGTGCTGTGCGCCGTCACCAGCAGGGTGCCGACAATGCCCAGAAACATGTGGACGTCCAGCCAATACCGGATGGAGCCGATGTTCAGCATAAACTTGAAATGCTTGCGGATCGAGTAGAGCATCATGACAACAAAACAGGCGCTGCCGATCCAGCCGGTAAGGTGCCAGATGCCGCGGTTGGGCTGGGTAGATACTTTATATCCGGTGAGCCAACCGTAATTATGCGCCATATCCAAAAAGGTGAACGGCCGCCCCGTCATCTCCAAATAGCTTTCCACGAACACCAGCATCAATACCAAAATGCCAACGAAG
>JAKAGL010000297.1:0-928 GCA_021815535.1 bacterium | reverse complement strand
AGGTGAGTATCAACGGAAGAAGAGGACTCCCCTCTGCAACCAGTTTCTTATGCTCTCTCATGGATGGGAGGTTCTCCTTGCTGCCTAATCTTTAATACCGTAACGCTCCAGCTTTTTATAGAGCCGGGAGCGGTGAATACCCAACAGTTGCGCCGCCTTCAATTTGTTGTTACCCGTCTTCGCAAGCGCGGAAAGTATCAGTTTTTTCTCGGCCTCGTCAAGCGGAAGAATTTCGGCCTCGTCTGCAGATATCGCGGCGGGATTTTGGGCAGAAACGGGGGTTTCCCGCAGGCCGGACAGCGGTAAAATCTGGATGTGCCGCTCTTCGATGACCTCCATATCGGGAAGGGCGAAGCAACGCTCGATCACGTTCTGCAATTCACGCACATTGCCTGGCCAATCGTGCCGGGCGAGCGCCGTGAGCGCCCCCGTGGAAATCCCTTTGACCCGGCGCCCGAAACGAAGGTTAAACTTCTCAATGATCCCCTGCGCCAGCACCGGTATATCGTCCTTGCGCGCGCGCAGCGGCGGAAGTTTGATGTTCAATACATTAATGCGGTAATACAGGTCCTCGCGCAGCTTGCCATCCCTTACGGCGCGCGCCACATCAATATTGGTGGCGGCGATCACCCGCACGTTGATCGGAATTTCTTCGGTACTGCCGACGGGGCGCACGGTTCCTTCCTGAAGCACACGCAACATCTTCGCCTGCACATCCACCGGCATCTCGGTGATCTCGTCCAAGAAGATGGTACCGCCGTCGGCCGCCTTGAAAAGCCCCTCGGACGCGGCCATCGCGCCGGTAAAGGCTCCTTTACGATGCCCAAAAAGTTCACTTTCAATCAGCTCGGATGGAAGCGCCGCGCAGTCTCCACCGCCTCGGCGCCGTCCGCCGCCTCGGCGACGGTCATGCCCTCGCGTTCCAGGA
>JAKAGL010000296.1 GCA_021815535.1 bacterium | reverse complement strand
GTCCCGCATCCGCATGAAGTAGAGGCCGTGGAGAACCTTTTAACGGGTCTGAGAGAAAAAGGGGTTATTAAGTGAACAAAAAGGGAACGGCAATAGTATTTGGGGGATCCGGATTTTTAGGCAGCCATGTCGCTGATGCTTTGTCTGATAGCGGCGTTGCTGTTCGTGTATTTGATATTAATCCTTCGCCTTATATAAGGCCGAACCAACAACTGATCATCGGTGATCTTATGGATCCGGTCCAAGTGTATAAAGCCATTGAAGGTTGCGATTATGTATACAACTTTGCCGGTATCGCCGATATCAACGAAGCGCATAATAGACCGATCGATACCGCTCAATTGAATGTATTAGGCACCCTTTATACACTGGAGGGAGCCCGGAGGGCTAAGGTAAGTCGGTACATTTTTGCCAGTACTGTTTATGTGTACAGCACTCGGGGGTCATTTTACCGCACAAGTAAGCAGGCTGCTGAGCGGTTTGTTGAAACATACGAGGAGAGCTACGGGCTTTCTTATTCTGTTTTACGGTATGGTTCGCTGTATGGACGGCGCGCCGATGGGCGAAACGGCATATACCGGCTTCTCAGGCAAGCGCTTCACGACCGTAAAATACAATATTCCGGAGATGGCGAAGAACTGCGCGAATATATTCATGTGAGTGATGCCGCACGGGCGAGCGTGGAAATTTTATCCCCCGAATATGCTAATCAACACATTATTCTTACTGGCAATGAGAAATTGCGCAGCAAGGATCTGGTTAAAATGGTTTCTGAAATATTGGGTGGAATCCCGTTTGAATTTAGCGGCGAAAAAGTGGAAGGGCACTATCAGGTAACGCCGTACGCCTTCAATCCGAAGATTGGGAAGAAGCTTGTTAGTACGTTTCATATTGATATGGGACAAGGTCTGATTGATTGTATGGCCGAGATAGATCAGGCAACAACCAGAGGATTCCATAGTGAAGATGATTGGCTTGTCCAGAACGGGAAGAAAAAGATATAACTGTCGAGGGAAGGTCTTTCCATGACAACCTATTATTAAACAATTATGGCGAGTGTAATCCATCTATTTAGCGCATACGATAGCGGTAAAGATTTAACGTCGCGATTGCCTACCCGTTTTACATGGATGTATCTCGGTGCCGACACGATAAATTATTTCCATCTTCAAGGACTTCTAAGTGAAACTCATCCCTTGGCTTCACAGCCAGAGGATTTTGCCACTTTTGTTTTGGGTCTGAGGGACGAATTTGTTACCGAAATGGAGTCGGTGAACGATGCCTTTGGCAGTTCCATCGATTATTGGGTGGATGATCTGTTTTCGAAAAACCCCCACTCGGAGGACATGTTTTTTTCCTATTGCCAGCTGCGTTTTATTGAAGACGTTATTAATCATGAAAATAATGGAGATGTGGTTTTATTTCTTGAAGACCGGGACTTGGCCATGATCGTCCAAAAGCGGTTGCCAAGAAAAATCGGTCTCGGCTTTAAGGTATCCCCACTAGGGTGGCGAAAAGGGGCTCGGAAAGAGCATTCAGTTATGAGCTACGTGAAATTTGTGGTCTCCTCGCTGTTGATGTTGCTTTATGCGCGTTTTTGGCAGCCTCCCCCAGAGGGGAAGCGGTCGCGAAGAGAAATGGATGTTCTTGTCGAGACATATGCAAAACCGGATGATTTTAGCAACGGAGATGGATTTCAAGACCGTTATTTGCCCGGTCTTTTTGCTTTTCTAAGCAAAAAGGGATTTAAGGTGGGTGTGGCGCCGGTACTTTGCGGCGCGGGATTACGCGCCTTTAAAGAAGTGCTATCGCGAATACGCGGGGAATCGTATGGATCAATCATAGTTAAGGAAGATTATCTGAAAATTCGGGATTATCTTTGGGCTGCAATGCATCCATTACGTAGAATTGGCCTTGCTGACCTTCGATCTTGCATTAAAGACGGCATCTTGAAGGATGTTTTGCTTGCCGCGCACAATAAGACGCGCTTTTCTGCCATGGCGTACGAGTCACTGCTTCGGTATCGGTTTACCACCCGTCTATATGAAGCAGGGTGTGAGGTAAGGCGCGTAGTGATGTGGTATGAAAACCAAGCGCTGCACAAGGCCTTCTGCTCCGGAATGCGACGTCACTATCCATCGGTTCCGATAGTTGGTGCGCAAATGTTTATTCCCCCGATAAACCAGATGAATCTTTACACAACCGCCAGTGAAGGGCGTGCTAACATTCTACCCAATTATTTTCTTGTGCCGGGTCCCGCATTTGCATCGATATTTGCGCAATATAATCCTTCGGCCCGTTTCGAAGTGGCTGCTTCAATGCGGTATGGTCACATGACAGAAGCTGATATTACCCCCTTGCCTTTATCCCCCGTTCCGCAGATCGCCGTTTTGCTACCGCAGTCATTGTTGATTTCGTTAAATGTGTTGAAAGTTCTGTTTATGACCTTGGGAGAGGAAATCTCCCATCTGATTATCGCTATCAAGCCGCATCCTACGGTTCCGGCGGAGTATTGCAGACATTTTATGAAAGAAAGGGGGGTTAATGTTTCACCGGAATCCTTTGTCAGCGGTTCATCACGTCAACTCGTGGCGAAATCGGATGTAGTTATTTCGGCCGCTTCAGGGTCAATTTTGGAATCAATCTGTATGGGGAGGCCCGTAATTGAGATTGGCCTTTCAACTGGGCTAGAGTTGGCGCCGTACATGGTACCCGAAGCTTCCATTCTTTACCGGAAGGCATATGAAATTGGGGCAGTTCACAATGCTTTGTTCGATTGGGCTTTAGGTTCAGTGCGTGAATTGACGGCTCTACAAATTGCCGAAGCATCGAAAAGAGTGATGAATCGCTGTTTTACTCCGGTTGAGGAAGAGACGATGATGCCGTTCATCGG
>JAKAGL010000295.1 GCA_021815535.1 bacterium | reverse complement strand
TCTTGCGCTTAAGGGACGCAAAGCGCTGGATGAGGCGATAAGCGCCATGCGGAACATCCAGGAAATTGTGACGGAGAGCGCCGGGGTGGTGGAAGGCCTTTCGCGCGGCGCCGAAGATATCGGCGCCATCGTGGATGTGATCGACGATATAGCCGAGCAGACAAATCTGCTGGCGCTTAACGCCGCGATCGAGGCGGCCCGCGCCGGCGAGCACGGTAAAGGGTTCGCGGTGGTTGCCGAAGAAGTGCGTAAGCTGGCCGAACGGAGCCAATCCGCCACCAAGACGATTTCGGAATTGATCGGCGGTATCCAGCGCAAAAGCGCGGATGCCGTCGCGTCAATGGAAAAAGGAACCCTGCGTGTGACCGAAGGGGTTGATTTGGCCCGCAATTCCAGCGTGGCGCTGGAAACGATAGTGCAAGGAGTGGAATCAAGCCTGGTGGTCATAAACGGTATAGCCTCCGCCAGCGCCGAGCAATATAAGGTATCGGGTCAGGTTGTCAAAGCGGTTGCCCGCGTTTCGGATGAGGTGGATTCGATCCGCCAGGCGATCGGCACTCTGGCAAAAGCGGGGGGTGAGATTGTGTCGAAGAATTCCGAAATTCTTCAAATGGCCCGCCACATCAATGCCAGCGCGGCCGAACAGGAAGAGGCGACCACGCAGATTTCGGGTATGGTCGGCGCCATTCAGGAGGGGGCTCATCGAACGAGCATGTCACTCAAAGAGCAGGCTGCGGCGGTTCGCGGGGTGGCCGACGAGGTAAACCGGGTGACCAAAGAAATACAGATGGTCAACCGCGCCTTGGCGGAGCAGGAATCGGGAATGTCGCGGATTGTTGCGGCGGTGGAAACCGTGAGCCAGATGGCTGTGGATAATAACCGGCAGGTGGATGCCACCAGCCTGGAAACCGAACGGATCGACGGCTCTGCCCGCCGCTTGGGAGAAATGATGGCGCAATTCAACGTATCGGAGGAGAAAGCCGCCCGCCTGCTGGGGGATGGTACACCGCGCGGCTGACTTGCCCTACAGCGAACAGGGTTATTGCGCCTCCACCAATTGCCGCAGCCATGTTGTGATCTTCGGATCGTCCCACTCAATCCCGCCCACCTGGCAAAACAGCACACGCCCCTCGCGGTCCAGTATGTAAGTGGTGGGAATGCTTGTTGCGCCGAAGCGCGCCGCCATCAGCTTTTTTTCGGCGAGCGCTACGGGGAAGCGGTATTGCTGTTTTTCAATGAAAGTTTTCACCTTGCCCCCCTCTTCATCGGAAACCGCAAGCATGGCGAACCCCTTTTTGCCGCCCAGCTGGACAAAAAGCCGCTGCATCGACGGCATCTCATTGCGGCAGGGGCCACACCATGTGGCCCAAAAGTTGATCAGGGCGATTTTTCCCCGCACACTCCGCACGCTCTGCCGGGAACCGTCAAGGCCGGTGAAATAGGCATCGGGCAACATTTTGCCGTCAGCAACGATGTTTGGATACTTTGATCTTGCGCTAGAGGGATACGGCGGCAATGCCAGACCGCTTTTTTCAGAAGGAGCCGGGGAATTGTTTTGATCCGGCTTTTCGGATTCTGTGTTTGAAGGCTGATCGGCGGGCGTTTGGGTGGCGGGCATGTTTTCTTTGGTGGTGATGGTTTCGGTTTTTTTTCTTTTTTCCGATGGGATAAGGCCGGGATCATCCGTGTAATGGGTTTGCCCTGCTTTGTCCACCCACTTATATAGGTCGGCCACGGCAACCCCTGCGGCCAGCCAAATAGACAGCAACAAGGACGTTAAAAACAAAATTGGCCCAACGGGATAAAATTTAGCCTCTGATATTCTTGAGAGCCGCCAGCACTTCATCAATATGTCCCTTTACTTTTACTTTGGGCCAGAGTTTAACCAGTTTGCCATCGGGAGCTATCAGGCAGGTGGTGCGGACGATCCCCATGTATTCCCGTCCGGCCATTTTCTTTTTTTGCCACACGCCATAGGCGTGAAGCGTCTTTTTGTCGGCGTCGCTCAAAAGGCGCAGGTTGAGTTTCTGCTTTTCCATAAAGGCGCGATGGCTTTGCGGGCTGTCGGCGCTGACCCCTATGATCGCCGCCCCAAGTTTTTCAAACTCTTTTGATCGGGCCGTGAACTCCACCGCCTCGGCGGTGCATCCGGGGGTGTTGTCTTTGGGGTAGAAATAGAGGACCACCCACTTTCCCGCAAAATCCTTTAAATCGGTCTTTTTCTCGTTCTGATCCGGCAGGCAGAAAGACGGCGCTTTCGCGCCCGTTTCAAGTCCCATGACACCCTCCTAGGCAAGTTTGTGAAGCGCCGCCAAAGCCTCCTCAGTATGCTTGGCCCCGCGCAGCAACGCGTTATAGACATGGCGGATGATGCCGTCTTTGCCAATAACGAACGTTACCCGTTCCGGCATGAACCCAAGCATCATTTTTATCTGATAGAGCGCGAGAACCTCTTTCTTTTCGTCGCTCAATAGCCGGTAAGGCAAGGCGTGTTTTTTTGAAAAGGCTTCATGGCTTTCCGCGCCGTCGATGCTTATCCCCAACACTTCGGCCCCGGCGGAAATAAATTCTTCATGCGCATCGCGGAAGGCGCAGGCCTCGCGTGTGCAGACGGGCGAACCGTCCTTCGGGTAGAAAAAAAGCACCACCGGCTTTTCGTGCAGCAGCGTGGAAAGGCGCACCACCGCGCCGTATTGGTCGCGCAGTTCGAAATCGGGGGCCTTGTCGCCAACACGCAACGTCATGGCTGCTCCTTCAGCGGTTTGTCAAAGGTGAAGGTCACGCGGTATTCGCCATCGAGGTCTTCTATCTTCACCTCGTAGCCGGATTTCAGGAAGACCTTCACCATCGCCTTGTTTTGCAGCAGCACCGAGGCGAAGAATCCCTTTACGCCGTGTTCGCGCGCGATCTGTATCAGGTATTTCAGC
>JAKAGL010000044.1 GCA_021815535.1 bacterium | reverse complement strand
GAAGCCGTTGTATCGGTGGTGAAATACGGGTTTCCCGTCCCACCCGAAAATATCAGAACCCGTTTTTTTTCCAAGTGCCGCACAGCCCGGCGGCGTACGAATGGCTCAGCTACCTGGGACATGGTGATGGAGGTCTGCATCCGGGTTTCGGTGCCCATCTGTTCAAGAGCGCTTTGCAGAGCCAAGCCGTTAATAACGGTACCGAGCATGCCCATATAATCTGCGGTGGTCCTATCAATACCCGCCGCAGATGCAAGGGAACCCCGGAGGATGTTACCGCCGCCGATAACGACGGCGATCTCCGCTCCCATTTCCTGGACCTCTTTTATCTCTTTGGCAATTTCCCGTACGGCATCGTAAAGAACGCCTTCTTTTTGGGCTCCGGCCATCGATTCGCCAGTCAGCTTAAGCAGTATCCTTTTATATTTTAATTGGCCCATCGGCGGCTCAAGATTCCCCGAGCTGATAGCGGACAAAACGGCGGACAATGATATTCTCGCCAATCTCGCTGATCTTAGCCTTGACGAGCTCTTCAATGGTGATATCGGGATTTTTAACGAACTTCTGTTTCAAAAGGCAGCTTTCCTCGTAAAACTTGGAAATACGTCCGTCAACTATTTTGGCTATCACCGCTTCCGGTTTGCCGGATCCTTTAGCCTGTTCAGCGAGTAATGCCCGTTCCTTTTCCACCACATCGGCGGGAACTTCTTCGGGGCTCACATACGCAGGCCGAACAGCTGCGATATGCATGGCGATATCTTTGACCATTTCCTGGAATTTTTCATTCCGAGCCACGAAATCGGTTTCACAATTTACTTCCAACATAACACCGATCTTTGCCCCGCCATGGATGTAGGAATAGATGATCCCCTCTGAAGTTGTCCGGCCTGCCTTCTTGGCGGCTTTTGCAAGCCCCTTTTTGCGAAGGTAGTCGATTGCCGCATCCATGTCGCCTTTGGTTTCGTTCAAGGCCTCTTTGCAATCCATAATCCCCGCGCCGGACCGCTCACGCAGATCTTTTACGAGTTCCGCGGTGATAGCCATGGTTATTTCTCCTCTCCCTTATCCCCGCCGGACTTTACCAAACGGGCAGCATCACGAGCCGCCTTTGCCGCTTCGGCCTTGGCAGCCGCTTCCTGCTCGGCTTTCTGACGGCTGCGCTTGGCCTCTTCCCCACCTTCAATAATAGCGTCGGCAATGGTGGAAACAACCAGACGGATGGAGCGTATGGCATCATCGTTGGCGGGAATGATATGGTCGATCCCTTCGGGATCGCAGTTGGTATCAACCATCGCTATGATTTTGATGCCCAGACGTCTTGCCTCATGCAGAGCGATAGCTTCTTTTTTAGGGTCGATAATAAAAACCACTCCCGGCAGCTTGGTCATGTTCTTGATGCCGGAAAGGTTCTTTTGGAGTTTCTTCATTTCACGTTCCAGACTCTGAACTTCACGCTTGGGTAGAACTTCGAAAAGCCCCCCTTCGGACATACGCTCCAGCTCCAGCAACCGGTCAATGGATTTGCGGACGGTCTCAAAGTTTGTCAGCATACCGCCGAGCCAACGGTTGGTAACGCAAAACGCACCACAACGGGCGGCTTCTTCTTCCACAAGAAGCTGAGCCTGCTTTTTTGTACCGATGAAAAGAAAGTTTTTTCCTTCTGCCGCAGCTTCATATGCCGCCTTGATTGATCCCTGGAAAAGCTTCAATGATTTCTGAAGGTCGATGATATAGATACCATTGCGCGCACCAAAGATGTAAGGTTTCATCTTCGGATTCCAGCGTTTAGTTTGATGCCCGAAATGCGATCCCGCCTCAAGCATCTGCTTCATGGTGACTGTAACGTTCATAAAATAAATCTCCTTATAGGGTTGTTCAACCGCCCGGGTTTGAAGGTTTCAGCGGCCGTGCCGCACCCTATTGCCTTCATAACCTTTACCGAGCGTGATATTTACCCATCCCCCGCTTAATGCGGTGGATGAAACTAGCCGTTAATTGTATCAAATAATCAAGAAAGTAAACGGTTATTTTTTTCAAATTTTTTAATTTTGCCTTACCCCCCAAATTTCCCCTGAACGCCAATTTATCCACCAGAGGGATTTTTGGTCTTAACAATCCCTTTTAGTCCACCGTAAATTCACATTCAGACATTGACAGAGTGCAACCCTATCACTTAGCATCGTTGAAACCCGATTATCATTTAGGAGAACGTGTGGGAATAGACACCATGGGGGCAATCAACCACCAATCAGTCATTGATATGGTCTTGGATGCAGGTTCCGTTGCCAAAGGAGTGCTCTCCCTACTGTTGTTGTTTTCCATAATCTCTTGGGCAATTATGATTTTCAAATGGATTTCCTTCCGCCGCATTCGAAAGGAAAATGCCGCATTCAACAGGATTTTCAACAAGAATAAAAGCTTGGATAGTATTTTCGGCGCCAGCAAAAATATGCATTCATCAAGCTGTATCGCCAGGGTCTTCTTGGCCGGTTACGCTGAATTTGAAAGCGAATTCCGCGCCTCCAGTTCGGCCTCTCAGATGGAAGAGAACCGCCGCTTCTTCCTGGAAAAGATAGATGGTATCGCCCGCTCGATGGAGCGCGCCACCGCCCAGGAAGTAACCATTCTCGAGCGTTATCTTTTCTTCCTTGCCACTGCGGGGTCTACATCGCCATTCATCGGCCTTTTTGGCACTGTATGGGGAATTATGGAGTCATTCCGATCCATAAGCCTTACTTCCTCAGCTAATATAGCGGTGGTGGCTCCCGGCATAGCCGAAGCACTGATCGCCACCGCCGCCGGCCTCATCACCGCCGTACCCGCGGTCATCGGTTACAATTATTTCGTCCAACAAACCAAAGTATTTGGAACCGAAATGGACAATTTCACCCTCGATTTCCTGTCACTCATCGAGAAGAACTTTGTAAAACGCTAAACGGCGGGCAACTTCCGCCGCGCCACCGTTCGTATCAGTTCCAGGCATGCTATCACTGCAACCCCCGCTATAAAGCAGATCAACCAACCACCTGCATCAGGCGGCTGAAACCCAAATATCCGACACAACCAAGGGACATATATCACCAGAGCCAAGAAAGCGGTTGCTCCACCACAAAGCCACCAAAGAGCCTGATTGGGATTATTAACGGCTTGAACAATATTTTGGCCAAATGACCGGTTGGCGAATATCAGCCCGACAGTTGAAATAATCAAGGTGATAAATGAAAATGTTCTTGCTTCTTCCACTCCTGCGCCACGTAAAAATGCCAGACCAAATACCACCAGTACTACAGCGAATACCGCTCCTCCCAACAAGGCGCTTGTCAGAATCAACCGCCAGTGGAAAAGAGGTTCCTCGGTGTTTCGCGGCGGACGTTCCATTATGCCAAACTCCTCCGGTTCACGTTCGAAGACAATGGAGCAGGCGGGATCGATTATCATTTCAAGAAAGACTATGTGAACCGTCATGAAGATAAGCGGCATGCCGAAGAATGCAGGGATCATGGCCATTCCCGCAATGGGAACGTGAACGGCGATGGTAAAAGCCATCGCCTTACGTATATTGTCGTAAATACGCCGCCCCGACCGAACCGCCGCCACAATGGATGAAAAATCATCGTTAGTAAGCACCAGCGCCGCCGCTTCCCGGGCCACATCGGTGCCGCGCCCTCCCATCGCGATGCCAATATGAGCACTCTTTAAAGCGGGGGCGTCATTCACACCATCACCGGTCATCGCCACAATCTCACCGTTTTTCTTCAATGCGTTGACGATACGCAACTTCTGTTCGGGAATCACTCGCGCGAAAACGGTAACCTGGCTGATCCGCTGGGCCAACGTTTCATCATCCATCGCTTCCAATTCCGCGCCGGTAACACACCGGCCTGGCTCAACAAGGCCGATGGCGCTTGCCACGCTTTTGGCCGTTTCAGGATAGTCCCCGGTAATCATCATTATCCGTATCCCTGCACGGCGGCACTCGGCCACCGCTGCGGGTACAGCGGGCCTTATCGGATCGGTAAAACCCGTAAGTCCCACAAACTCCAGTTCCAAATCATGCTGGTCATCAGGAAGCGGCGATTCTCCTACAACCCCTTTTGCAACGCCAAGCACCCGTAAGCCATCCCGCGCCATCGCGTTAGCGGCGGCAATCATTTCAGCGCTCTGGTCTTCATTAAGATGGCACAGGTTGGCAATGGTCTCAGGCGCCCCTTTTGAAGCTACCACCAATTCTTCCCGGCCCGGTAAACGCCATACATGCGTCAATGCCGGAAACTGCCTGTTAACGGGATATTCCCGGATCAGCGTCCGATCATGGCTATGCAAGTGCTCACTCCCTGCCAGATAATTATTCCCCAAATCCGTTATTGCTTTTTCCATCGGATCAAAAGGGTTCTTCTTTCCCGCCAAAATGCAGTACTCAACCAAGTCATGGAATTCTTCGGAAAGGTCACCGTCTTTACCATCTGACACCTTATAATAATTACACTTTGCATAAAGGCGGCTCACCGTCATGCTGTTTTGGGTGAGGGTGCCGGTTTTATCAACGCAAAGAATGGTGGCGGCTCCCAAAGTTTCCACCACTGGCACATGGCGAGTCAGTACGCTATTTTTCGAAATGCGCCATGCCCCCAGCGCAAGAAATATGGTCAGGATCACTGGCATTTCTTCGGGAAGTATTGACATCGCGAGCGTCAACCCGGCCAACAGCGAGTCGATCCACCGGCTGGTGTTTAAAACATATAAGAACGCGACCAAACCGCTCACTCCCAACCCGGCCAACGCCAAGATCTTCACAACCCGGCGGGTCTCCTTCCATAGCAGGGTTTGTTCCGTTTCGATAATCCGTAAGGAATGCCCGATTTTGCCTATCTCGGTTTGAAAGCCGGTTCGCACCACCGTGGCGACCCCCTGCCCTCTCACCACAAGCGTGCCGGAAAATAGATATGGCAAGTCATCTCCTCCGGGTCTTCCCATTTCCCGCCCCCCGCCACCTGGTGTTTTCCTCACCGGAGACGATTCACCGGTCAGTAACGACTCATCCACTACAAGATTGATGGAGGATAACAACACGGCATCAGCAGGAACTCGATCCCCTTCCATCAGAATGACGACATCATCTCGGACGACTTCACGGCCCGGTATGCGCTGCTGGCAACCATCCCTTATCACCAGGGCGCGTGGGCTGGAAAGATCGCGTAACGCTTCAAGCGAGCGTTCAGTTTTTTTCTCCTGATAAAATGTTATCCCAATGATGACGAAAACGAACCCTAGAAGGATCAGCGCCTCGTGGATATCTCCTAAAATAAGGTAAAGTGCGCCGCATGCCGTCAGAAGCAAAAACATCGGTTCACTGGCAACCTCCCTCGCGATGGTAAACGACGTTTTTGGTTTTGTGGCGGGAAGATCATTGTAGCCTTCCGTTTCCAGGCGTTGAAGCGCCACCGAGCTCAAGAGCCCATGGAAGTCTTCCAGATTAAATCCGTTATACTTGACCATCGTTTACCAGTTTATCGCATCATTGTCTTAAAACCCTTTTAATCGTGAGGTGCCGCAAGTATAATCATCCGGATCGGATATAATGCCGGGCATATAAAGGATAATACAGATGGCTCACCTTTGGAAAAAGCGCAGACGCACCAACACCATGATGTCTGATATCAACGTAACCCCGTTTGTTGACGTGATGTTGGTTCTGCTCATCATTTTCATGGTGACCGCGCCATTGGCAAAATTCGGTTTCGACGTCCACCTTCCTAAAGTGGAAGCAAGCCCGGTGGTACGCGATGAAAAGTGGATAATCACGGTTGACAAAAATCATGCCATTTACCTCAACGAATCTGAAATAAAACTGGAGGCGCTGGAAAAACGGCTTGTCCAATTGACTACTGTTAACCCCCAGGTGGATGTATTCCTCCGCGCCGATGAATCGTTGCCCTACGGTTTTGTTATGAGGGTGATGGGAAATGCGCGCCGTGCGGGTGTTCGAAACCTTGGAATGGTTACGGAGCCTGTTCCGTTACCACTCAAGGAGGAAAAGAAATAACGCTGATGGTTGCCGGGCACAACAACTATTACCACCCGGATGGTGATGATGGTACCAATCTTTTCATAACGGTGCTCTTTGTTTCGCTTTTGCTGCACATGCTTACCCTCACCGGGTTATACGTGTATGAAGAATATATCAGCCCCTCCCTCAAACCGAGGCTCAAACAGGATACCTATGTAGTGCACCTGATCGATCCGGGTCCCCTTACCGGGCGTTTTGAAATGGGGCGTTCTTCGGTGGTAGATGCCGCACCTATGCCAACGTCAACAAAAATTAAAGAAGCGGCGGCACCTGCCAAGTTAGAGATACCGCTGATCAAAGAAAAAGGAAATGAAGTAAAAAAGATCCCGGAAACGTTAAAAAAATCGCCCGAAACCAAAATGACGCCAATGCCGGAAAAAAAGGCCGCACCGACCAAACAGGTTGAAACGGAATCCCAGAAAAACTCAAAGCTTAAGCAAAAGAAACCGGTCACCGAAGCGAAGGAAACCGAAGCTGCCGCCCGGGAGGTGCGGGAGCGCAAAGGAGGGGGCAGCGTTGATATCCGCAAGTTCCCTTACGAGTGGTACCTCAACATTATGGAATCGCGCATCTATGGAAATTGGGATACGTTCCGCTCGAACTTTTTTACCAACCGCCAGGTACGGGTTACCGTATTCTTTCAATTAAATCGCGACGGTCAAATATCGGGCCTGACGATAGAACATTCATCAATGATCGACGAGGTGGATCAGTCTGCTCTGGCGGCGGTGCGTAATTCGAATCCTTTTCCGCCACTGCCGCCCGGGTACAAAGAAAAATCACTGGAGGTGCACTTTGGTTTCGTTTTGCAACCGTCACGTTAGAATCCTGTTGTTGACGGCTGCCATTGTGGCCGTTGGAAATGGCTTTTGCAACGCCGCTGAAGTGTATATTGATATCTCGCGGCAGCGGGCGGAGCAGATCACCATGGCGGTGCCGCAATTCAACATGAAGGAAGCAAAGGAAAATCAGAAAGAGGATGCCGATTTCGCATCGGCGGGACAGAAAACCATGGAATTCGACCTGGTGTTCTCTGGCTATTTCAGCATGCTTACCGACCAGTCGGTACTCGGAGAGATCGAGTCAAAATCCACGGATACCCGCCGGATTCCATGGGATATCTGGAAGGAAGCGAAAGTGAATGCGCTGGTTAAGGCCGATTACTACGCCCTGCCGGACAATCAGATAGCGCTGGAAACATACCTATTTGACGTTGACCGCCACGAACAGTTGGCGGGCATCCGGTATACCGGTATGCGCGACATTTTCAGGAAAATGACGCACAAATTTGCCGATGAGGTTGTCTACCGCTTTTCGGGAACCGCTGGGATTGCGGATAGCCGTATCGTTTTTACCAGTAAGGTGAAGGGGAACAAAGAGCTGTTTATCATGGATTATGATGGGCAAAACCAGCAACAGATTACAAAGGTCAACAGTATAATCATGTCGCCCGAGTGGTCCCCGGCCGGCGACAAACTTCTTTTCGTCTCCTTCCATGTGAAACGGCCCGCTATTTATATACTGGATTTGCATAGTGGCAAGATTACCGCGCTTGGCAGCAAAACGGGACAAAGCCAATCGGCTCCTGCGTGGTCCCCGGACGGCAAAACCATTGCCTTTACCCAAGCCATCGATGGCAATTCAGATATCTATACAGTCAATGTGGATGGCACGAACCTTCGGCGTCTCACCACCGATTCCAGTATTGAAACATCCGCCACATGGTCGCCGGATGGAAAAAAAATCGCGTTTGTCTCGGATCGAGCCGGATCACCTCAAATATACATAATGAATGCTGATGGAACCGGCCAAGAACGTTTCACCTTCAACGGGGACTACAACGCCGATCCGGCTTGGTCGCCCCGTGGCGATAAGATAGCCTTTACCAGCATGCTTGATACCCGCTTTAATATCGTGGTGAAAAGCCTTGACGGGTTGGTAGAGAAACAGCTGACAGCCGACATGGGAAGAAATGACTCGCCCAGTTGGTCCGCCGATGGGCGCCATCTTGCTTTCACCAGCACCCGCGGCGGCACCAAACAGGTTTACATTATGAATGCCAACGGGAATAACCAGATACAGGTTACCAATCTGCCCAATGGAGCCAGCGGATGTTCTTGGGGACCGCGGAATTAATCTAGGTAATTACATTCCCCGTAATGCGTTGGCGATAGCCCTGAGAATTTCCTTCCATTCCACGATCAGAGGGGCCAGCTCGTATTCAAGGATATCGGCCAAAGTGATCCAATCGCGGCTTTTCTGAGCAGCAAAAAGAGTGTTAAGAACCTGAAGCAACTCCTGCTCCTTTACGCTTACGGCGCCGTCATTGTGCTTCATTGATTCGAAATCAAGACCGTTAATGCTCTTCACCTTGTCGATGATGCCGATGAAAGTCTGCAACCCCTCAACACAGTTGATAAAGTTTTTATTCGCTGAGGTTTCATCATCCGTTCGGAACTTATCGGCACTTTGTTCAACCAGCCCTACCAAACCCTCAACATATTCATCCATGGAATCGAGGGCACGGATGGATACCGCCCGGAAAGTATCGGTGTTGATCTCAATCGATTGCACGTCGGCCACTGGCTTCGTCTTCATGGTCAACATAACGTCTTCGGGGATATCTTCACCGTTTATCTTGATCTTGGCAATAAACTCATCTTGAAAAAACCTTTTTGAGACAAATTCTTCAAGCAGACTGCCCAACTCGGCCTGATCTTTCGGATCCCACAACACGTCTTCGCCATTCAATTTGATTATCATCAGGTTTCCTTTCAGGCCACCATTCTCCCATCCTTCAGGGTGATACGCAATCGCAACAGTCACATTGTTCATTTAAATATTTCCTTTAGACGGTTTGCAGCAAACTCGGAAAAACCATCAACCCCTTCGTATAAAATTCGTGTTTTCTCCAGCAAAATAGCCGGAGGAGCATCACCAATATTTGCTTTTCCCATATTGAACAACCGCACGGCGGGCATTAGTTCAGGATGGCTCATTCCGGCCAGTTCAATAGCCCGGTCCACATCCAACAGCTTCTGCGCTACCTTTTTAACCTTATCCAACCTTCCGCTTTTTAAATCACGCAGTGCCGAGGCGATGATTTTTTCCCCCTCCCGGGCTGTTTCGGTTAATTTCCGAAAGACGAAGTATTTTCTATCTGCCCATACTTTGAGTTCCGATTTGTATGTCCATGCGTAGTGAGCGGCAAGGAAGTCCGCCACAAATTCCTTCCCTGCCCCAGCACCGAACGGCTGCATAAAGAACTGCCGGTAGATACGCGATAATATATCCGTATCGCGCGGTGGCGCTTTTTTAAGTGGGCGTAAATCCCAAAAGCCATACCGGTCAAAATACGGAGTGAAGAGCCGCACCTTGGGGAAAGTGTCCGGGTCAAGGAAAGGCATCCCACCCGGATTGCCCACCAAATGATCAGCGGCATCCGCCACCATTTCAGGCGTGACAAGCTCGAGACATGCATAATGCGGGCAGGTGGAGGAATGAAGACAGGGAAAACAGGGTATTTCCGGTTCAAGAATAATTGCTTTTTCACAATAAGGGCCAGTCTCAAAACCATAAGCATGTACAAGGAATAGCGCAACGATCGGCGTGCCGACCGCGGCTGCTATATGCATCGTAGCTGTATCGTTGGTAACCAAAACATCGCAATGCTTCACCACTCCGACAAGCTCTTCCAACGTAGTTTTCCCCGCCAAGTTAATATGCGGCGTTTCCATGAACGCGGCAACTTCATCCACAAGTTCTTTTTCGGTTGCCGCCCCCAACAACACGGCTTTGGCTTTCCAGCGGCGCGCCATGATATCGGCACATTTTGCAAAATTACGCGATGGCCATCGGCGCTCTTTCATGCTGGCCCCCGCCTGTATACCGATAAGCCTTTCCCCTTTGGCCACCCCCAATTCGGCAAATAAGGAATCGGTCATTTGGAATTGTTTCGCACTATCAATAAACAGACCGCGTCCTTTTGGTTTTACTCCTCCGCCAAGCTGGTATATATCGACAATGTTAAACGTGTTGTAGCGGCGGAAGGAAAGAAGCGAGGAAAAATACATTAGCCAAGAGCCATTCACCACTTTATTCCCTTCGCCATCGTTGTCTATCCCGCGCACATCCGGGATATTCAGCAACCGCCCCATGATGGCAGTGAGATTTGAGTGGCTCAAGTTAATAAGCATGTCATATTTTTCCGACGCCAATTGCGTCACAAATTCATCAAGATAGTTGTAAACATCAATGATTGATGTCTGCCCTCCGTCGGCATGTATAAATCGTTTGGGGTCAAACACAACCGTTTTATCAATGTCACTCAAGCTCTGGCATATACCTGAAAAACTAACATTTGCCGCCAGCGTAATGTGGCACCCGGGAAACTCCTCCTTAAGGCCGGCAAGCAGCGGCGATGTCTGAATAAGATCACCGATGCGGGTGAAATTAAGAACGAGGATTTTTTTCATTTTTGAACCAGTAATTCATTGACCATAAGGAAGATGGACTCTGTACGGCCAAGAAGACCTTTTCCCTTGTTGATATGATCGGTAACGGCCTTGAGTGAAAGCTCTTCTTCCGGGTTGAAGGCTTCCAGAAATGAGACCAGCTCGCCGTTCCCCATTGTCCTCGCCTCAGCAATCATGGTTTTAACCGTGTTGCGTCCGCGGTTGGCCTTCTCCGCTCGCAGGCCAAAGGTTTCCCCTTCGCGGGAAAATATGACCGCAAGCATTTCTTCCATACGCCGCTCAAAGGTGTGATCTTCCAGAACCCGTTGCCGTCCGGCGCATGCAATCGCTTTTCTTTCTTCTGGATGATCCAGGTAGTATTCTATTTTTTCCCTCAATTCCTCCAGTGATGCGAAAGTTTCAATTTCTTTCCCCGGTTGCATGAGGGAGGGGAGTTCGCCTCGCATATCAGACAATTGAAACGCGCCGCATGACGCCAGCTCGAAAACCCGCGGATTCACAAAATCACCCACCGGATCAATGCCAGCATGCATTACGCTGCTATGAAGGTTTAGGTTTATCTTTGACGCACTGAAGACCTTTATATACTCCTCCGGGCTTAAACGGCTGTTTTGATTCACCACTCTCTGCCCTATCGCACTGCCAAGATCCCATTCAGTGCCCCATATCCTGAAATCGTAATCCAGCAAGCCACTAAAAAAGATGCGCCGATTATTGTATCCCGCTCCCATGAAAGAGATATCGGAACCGTAGCGTTTTACTTCTTCCGGAGAAAGTGTAAGCGGTTTGTGATGCAGCGGCGCGGCGGCTTGGGGAAGATAGGCTACGCACCTTGCCCCTGCCTTGCCAAGGCGATCGTGGAATTCACCTTTTTGAATGGTGAAAAAATAATCATAATACGGAGCCACCCGTTCCCAATACTTCAGGGTGCGGAAGTCTTCCACAAACCAAAAAGCGATGGGAACCTTTAGCTCGCGCAGGCGGGCAAGGGAACCAATATCCAACGGGGCTTGCGCCATGACAAGTATCAAATCGGGTCTGCAATCGTCTGCCATCGCAACCATAGCTTCACCCAGCAAGTTACTGTAGAGCGACTTGAGTTGATGCCGGTGAATCTCATTTGGCGTTACCTCGTCCATCAAGAAATATGATTGCCTGAATGGGGCCGCATCGAAGGCCGTTACATCCGCCCCTAAAGTTATGAGCGCCTCTTTGACATACCGGAATGTGGTTTCTGTGCCGCCATAAATAGGCCCGGCAAGCATTACACGTGGTTTACGTTCGGCCACCAATTTGCGGGTAATGAAGGAAACTTCCAGTTTGTCGTACTCCTGCTGAAAAAATCGAAGATAGGGACGGTGCACTATAATTTGCGCACCTTCGCAATCGTAGGCATCCAATACTTGCCGCACCCGCTTACCCACGAATAGGCGGCAATGCTCCAGCACAAATCCAATATCGGCATTTTCAACCGCATTTCTGAAAATCGCGGTGGACGGCTCAACCACCGTCACATTCAATCCGGCTTCAACCGCTTGGCGCAGGTGATGACCATAACCTAATCCAAAAACAATGACATTTTTCACTCCTTGGTCGATCTGTTCAAGCAGGCGCGCCCCCTCCTCCTCTGGCTTGTATGCGCCATGGATCGCCACCCCCCCATACTTGAGAACCGGCAAACCGCTTTTCGAGTTCAGCATTTCAATGATGATGCGATCGGGCTCGTCAATTGTCAGATCAATATGCGGTTGATAA
>JAKAGL010000043.1 GCA_021815535.1 bacterium | reverse complement strand
TACGCAGGGGTATGCGCTTGTATGGTTTTTTGTCAACGACAAGCTCAAGGTTGCCACCTATAGAGTTCTCGAAGGAACTTCCTCGTTTCCTTTTTATCAGTTTAAAAGCAGGTAATAGAGGGAGAGGTCACGCGTGGGCAATCTTATCAATATTGCTCACGAGCATGGTTTTGTACACCCTGCGTACTATACATAATATATCTTATCGGTAGTGCCGCAGGGCCCGTTTCAAGGGCGGAATCCGCTTTCCTCTTAGTCCATGGTGTAATTCGCAATATTATCTTTTATTGCAATAAAGTCGTTTTCAATCGCCTTGAAAGCGGCCACGACCTCCGGGTCGAAATGATTTCCACTTCCTGCCATGATGATTTCGTAAGCCTTTTGATGTGGAAAGGCGGGTTTGTACACTCTTTTTGAGATGAGAGCATCGTAAACGTCCGCCAAGCTCATGATACGCGCGGATAACGGTATCTGCTCTCCACTTATTCCGCCGGGATAGCCACTCCCATTCCACCTCTCATGGTGGCAGAACGCTATCTCCTTTGCCATTGAAAGAAACGAATAATTGGTTTCGGCCATAAGGCGATGTTCAGCTTTATCAAGGGTTCTGCCGCCAATTGATGAATGCTGTTTCATTATCTCAAACTCTTGCGGCGTGAGCGGGCCGGGTTTTTGCAGAATATGGTCAGGGATACCTACCTTTCCTATATCGTGCATCGGCGAGACCTTGTGGATGGTGGTAATGAATTGTGCGTCGATCAAATGGGAATACGCGCCATCTTTACCCAGCTGGATTGCAAGCGCTTTGGAGTATTCCCTGATCCTCTGAAGATGATCGCCGGTTTCGGGGTCGCGGAATTCGGCAAGCGTGGCCAAACCGAAGAGTGTAACATCGCGGGTAAGTTCGACCTCTTTGGTACGCTGTGCGACTTTTTCCTCAAGCGAGTGTTGGTAGTCCCTGTTCTCCAGCACCAGCCTTCTTCTTTCCAACGCGGACTCGATGCTGTGCAGCAATTCGTTAAAACTGACAGGTTTCCGCAGGTAATCATTTGCACCGCCACGGATGGTGCTTACCGCCGTTTCTACCTCATCCACTGCCGTTAACATGATGACGGCGCAATCTGCATCCAATTGTTTAAGACCCTGAAGGGTTTCAATGCCGTTCATCCCGGGCATGCGGACATCAAGCAAAACGGCTTCAGGGCGGTTCTGCTGCGCCATTTCCAGCGCATCCTTTCCCGAAGTAACATACTGGGCATCAAATCCCTTGGCGCGCAGGAAATGCTGGATGGCCAAACACGCCTGTCTTTCATCGTCGACGATCAGTATAGTTGCGGTTTGTCCGGACATGCTTCATGCCTCCGAAATTAAACTGTTAAGGTCGTCAAAAACCGATTGTACCGACATGACTATCCAATCCTCCTCACGCCGCCCAATCGACCGTGCAGTTTTCAGAAGGCGTCACTGTTTTTCATCTTGTCTCTCCGTTTCGTCAAAGGGCAGTTTTATCGTGAAGTCGCATCCCTTCCCCTCGGCGGTTTCAAGAAGGATGGCGCCGCCATGGTTTTCAATAATTCCCATCGCAATGGAAAGCCCTAAACCTGTGCCCTTTCCCTCTTCCTTTGTCGTAAAAAACGGATCAAACGCCCTTTTCCGCACTTCATGGGACATTCCATTCCCCGTGTCAATGAAAGATATATATACCCACGATTTGTCATGGGTCGTCTTAATGGTAAGATCGCCTTTCCAGCCTTCTTTCCGCAGCTTTTCGCGCCCGACCCTCAATTGTTTTTCTTTCATGGAGTCCGCGCCGTTATTGATGAAGTTTAGAAACACCTGCGCCAGTTGATCCTTATCTCCTTTCACGATGATCGGGGCCGGATAGAAATCCCTGATGAAGTTTATGTTGTCCAGCCTGAACTCATACTCAACAAGGGCGATGGTTTTATCGAGAAATGGGTTGATATCTATTTCCGCTATTTCCGGTCTCCTTTGCCGGGCAAAATCCCTCAGGTTTTCAGTGATCTTCACTGCACGGGCGATCTGTTCCATTATCGTTTTGTAGATATCGCCTGTTTCAGGGGCGAGGTTTTCGTCCAGCATCAGGAGTTGCACCGAGGTGGAAATAATATTGAGCGGGTTCTTTATTTCGTGGGCCACCCCCGCGGAAAGTTGGCCCAATGCCGCCAATTTCTCATTACGGATGAGCATATTTTGCGATTTTTTCAGCTCCTCCAGCGATTCCTGGAGCTGTAAATTGGTCTTTTTCAGGGATGTTTCCCACTGCTTGCGCTCGGTTATATCGCGCATTATTCCCACGGAATGCCAGGCGCCACCGAGCCTGAAACCCGATACCGCCAGCTCAACCGGGATTTCGACGCCATCCTTCCGCAACGCGGTTACTTCTACGGATTTGCCAAGAATATTCCCGAAGCCGGTTTCATAAAATTGTTTCAGTCCATTTCGATAGTTTTCGCTGTATTTATCCGGGATGATAGTTCCAATTCCTCTTCCCATCATATCGTTGCTCTGATAGCCCAATATCCGTTCGGCTGCCGGGTTCCAATATTTTATGACCCCGTTGCCGTCGATGCTGATTACGGCATCGCTTGCGGCAGATGCCATTGATTGAAATTTCTCCTCACTCTCCTTCAATTGCCCATACAGCCGGGAAGTGTGTATCATCGCGCCAATCTGCCTCCCGATCGCCGAAAGCATATCCAGATCATCCTTATAGAAAACGCGCGTTATTTTATTGCCAAAACTCATGGAGCCGAGAAGATCGTTTCCCGAAATAATAGGGATACCCACCATGCTTTGAAGGCCTATCGATGCTATACGCCCGGCCAATCGCTTGGTTGGATAATCCTTGAATTCCTTGATGACCGGTTTCATTTCCGTGGCCGCCGCCCCGGCAACTCCGTCACCGACCTCCAGAGTAATGAAAGGCTCAAGCTTTTCTTCCGGGATACCGGCCTGCGAAGACAGCACCAACTTTTTCTTTTCCGTATCGAGCAGGTAGATTGTGCCGACATCCATTTCCAAGACATCTAACACCGTCGTGAGTGTTGCGTCGAGCATCTCATGCAGAAGCGGCTTTTCCGCCGATGCCTTGTAGATCGCGTACAGGGCTGAAAGCTCTCTGTTGCGTTTCAACAGATCGACCGACAGCTGTTTGCGCTCCGCCATCTCATTGGCCAGGATGGCGGTCCTCTGCCTCACCTTCTCCTCAAGCTGTTCGTTGGTGCGTTCCAGCTCTTCCTGGGTTTTGTAAAGCTCCAAATTGCGGCGCACAACGTTTTCGTATGTCGAGATCAGAAAATTAAGGGTTTGCGCCCTGCTTGACTTCACAACATAACGCTTCCCGGTTATAGTGAATTCCATGCACTTTTCCTTGGGATTGTTTACGAATTTGATCGGGGATATCAGCAAGGAGTTAATTTTCATAAGCAGGTATTCAGGCTCAAAAGGTTTCGTGAGGTAGTTATCGGCCCCCGCTTCAAGGCCCTTTATCACCTCTTCCGGATCGCTCAATTGTGTAAGGAGGATCAACGGTATGTTCTTCAGCTTGTCGATCTTTTTCAGCTCTTGGCATAACTGATAGCCATCCATAACCGGCATCATGATGTCGCTTATGATCAGATCCGGTTTGTGTTCCAACGCTTCAGCCAGCGCTTCGGCGCCGTTTCTGGCAATTGACACCTTGTACCCCCGGGAAGCCAAAACCCTCTTTAGAAGCTCAATTTGAATCTCGCTGTCCTCCACGATGAGGATTTCTTTTGCAGCATCTTGCTTCGGTGTCATTGGATCTTTGCTCCATTCATGGTTGCGCAGGATACGAGCATGGGGGCGATCTTATCCAACGGCAATACATGCCGTGCCGCGCCAAGTTCCGCCGCAACCTTGGGCATCCCAAATACAATGCTGGTTGTTTCGTCCTGGGCAATCGTTATGCCGCCCATATCGGCGATCGCTTTCAGCCCTTCGGCGCCATCGTTTCCCATGCCAGTTAACAGCACACCGATCGCACTGCTTCCGTATCGTTCGGCAACTGACTTGAAGGTTACGGTAATGGAGGGACGGTGGCCGCTGAACGGTATATCCAGCGAATATTTGAATCGCCCGCCGCTGTCGATCAGCAAATGGGATCCCTCGCGCGGGAAATACGCCACTCCCGGAAGAGGCATGGCGCCATCTTGTGCCAATTCAACTTTGATGGCGCAGAAGGAATCAAACCATTCCACCAACCCTTCCATAAACCCATCCCCTATATGCTGAACGCATATTATGGGAAACGGATATTTTGCGGGAAGCTGTGAAAGTATGTTTTGAAACGCCTGCGGGCCGCCGGTGGAAGCGCCGATCGACACAATACGCGGCTTGGTCATTACGGGGGCCTGTGGCAAAGCAATAACCACCGGCGGCGTACTTTCCCTCTTTACCCGCCTGAAAACGTGGACCCCCGCAAGTATTTTCCCCCTGTTTATAAGTTCATTGGATTGTTGGATGTATTCGCTTTCCATCCCGCCACGGGGCTTCTTTAGCACATCTACCGCACCGGCTTCCATGAGATGGAACACGTTATGTCTCCCTTCGCTTACTGAAGCGCTTATGACCAGTATGGGCTTCGGATACCGGGCCATTATTTCCCTTGTCAGCTCCAAGCCGTCCATTGCCGGCATATGAAGATCGGTACAGACCACCGTAGGATCGAGTTTGGGAATAAGCTCCAGCGCCTCCCGCCCGTTCATTGCCGTTCCCACGACCTCGATATCCGGAGAGGATAAAAGCATTTTCTTCAGAAGAGTAAGCGCTATCTGGGAATCATCCACAAGGATAACCTTGATCTTAGGCCGTTGTTCTGATGTTCCGTTATTCATGTTCATTTTTTCAACCTATACCTTTATCAACCAACTCTCAGCTTGCCCGCAGGTGAAAACTTTCCATTCATACAAGCCGTTCCAGCGTTTCCAATAATATCTTCTGGTCAAAGGACGGTTTGGGTATGTAGGCGTTCGCCCCCGCTTCAAGTCCCCTTTTTTTGTCTTCGTCGGATGCAAGAGTTGTCACAAGGATCACGGGAAGGTCTTTGTATTTTTTATCCTGCCGCAGCCGGGCGGTAAACGAGAGGCCGTCCATCTCCGGCATCATAACGTCCGAAACCACGGCATCAAACGGGCGGCTGGCAAGTTTGGTAATCGCATCAACGCCATTTACCGCCGTGACCACTTCGTAACCGGCGCCTTCCAGAATCCTTTTTTCCTGAGTTCGCGTGGTTATGGAATCCTCCACCAGCAACACCAACAGCTTTTTATCTTTCGTTTCCGGTTTCACTTCCGCTTCCGGGTGAACGGCAGGAACCCGTTTCCGCATCGATTTCAGCATGTCTTCCGGATTCAGGACGATGCATATCTCGCCGCTGCCGAGGATGGTTGTTCCGGCCACATTGCGCACCCGTTTCAACACTGCGCTGTCCGGTTTCAGCACTACCTCCTGTTCATCCAAAAGGTCGTCTACCAGAATGCCGAACTTCTCTCCCGAGGCGGAAAGAAGCATGCATGGCATGTGGCCTTCGCCGTGTTCCCGCATATTGGCGCTTCTATTTTCCTCTGGCGGCAGATCGAGAATATCTGCCAGTTTTGCCACGGGTATGGTCTGTTTATCCACCACAATCGTGTCCCTTCCTTCCATGGAAAAAACATCCTTGTGGTAAACGCGCCGCGTATTATCAACCAGTTCGATGGGAACCGCATAGCTGTTGCCTTGCGCCTCAACCAAAAGCACCCTTGCGGTGGCAAGCGTTACCGGCAATTTTACGCGCATCAGGCATCCGGCTCCCGGGGTGGATTCAACATGTACCGATCCCTTCAGCCGCTCAGCGTTCGACCGTACAACGTCCAGACCAACCCCCCTGCCGGAAATATCCGTAACGAAGGTGCTGGTGGAAAAACCCGGTGCAAAGATCAAGTTTTGCACCTCTGCCGGCATAAGTTTTTCAATCTCCTTTTCACCATACATTTTGCGTTTAAGGGCAACCTTCTTTATGGACTCAATATCATCCAGTCCCCTGCCGTCGTCACTTACCTCGATTATGATGTTGGTATCGGTGCGGTACGCCGACAGACGTATCTTGCCGGCGCGGGGTTTTTTGGCTTTCTCACGTTCATCGGGCGGCTCTATTCCATGGTCGATTGAATTCCTGATCATATGCATGATGGGGTCTTTCATTTCCTCGATGATCCGCTTGTCGGCTTTTGTATCCTCTCCGGCAAGGTCCAATTCAACCTCTTTTGACCGCTCCCTGGACATATCGCGCACCATACGGGGAAAAAAGTTGAATAGCGTATGGAACGGCAAGAGCCTTACATCGCGTATGCCGCCATCCAACTCTGCGGAAATGAACTCCAGCCTCGACCTGTCCTCGTTCAGCGCATCCTTCAATGCATATAAACGAGCAACCAGGTCTTTCATTTTTTTCCCACCCAACGGCAGATCGGGGATTTGTTTAGCGATGGTCTCGCCGATAACCGTGATCTCCTCAATCTGTGAATTGAGACGGTCCAAACGGGTTCGCATAACGGTCAATTCCCCAGATTGGGTCATCAACCCATCCAATTTTTTGGTCTCGACCCTTATGGTATCAATGCGATATTGCTCACTCTGCATGGCGTGTGAGTCGCCATCAGGTTCATTGCCGGTCTCCGGTTTTGATAACACCGGGGCTTCGAAATGAGAATTTGTTATTTCATTCGTGATTTTAACATCCGCCTTGCCAGCCAAAATATCCAGCATTGCGCCTACGTCAACATTTGCGGATTCGCCCGTCACCGCCTCGTGCACCAGCTTCTTTATTGCATCCAGCCCTTTGTATATCCGATCGAAAAGTTCAGGGGTAAGGGAGGCATCCCCTTTTCTCACGCCGCTTAATAGGCTTTCAATCCGGTGCGATATCCGTTCAACGGTCTTTACGCCAAGCATTCTCGAAGAACCTTTCAGGCTGTGCGTATCGCGAAAGGCGTTTTCAAGGACGGTCCTGTCTGCCGGCTCCTTCTCCAGGCGCAGAAGCCCTGTCTCTAGGTTTTGCAGGTGTTCCGCACTCTCAACCTTGAATAGGTCCCTTAGTTCTTTATCCTCGATCATGGTCTGTTCAATCCTCCTTTTTTCCGGGAGAACCATGCCTCGGTGGTTTTATCGTTCCCACGATGCATCACACCATCGCTTTAAGGTTTTGCGCCACCTCGTTGAGTTTTTGCACCCCTATTTTTGTCTGAGTAAGTCCGGCGGCCGTCTCCTTCGACCCGGTGTTTATTTCGTTTATTGCGCTCACCACTTGTCCCAATGCGGCGGACTGCTGCCTCGTATTCAGCAGCACCTGCTGTGCGTTGTTGTAAACGCCGCCGGCGGCTCCGGAAATGGCGTTAAACGTCTCACCCAACCGCTGAGTGAGTCTGGTGATATCCTCCACCGATTTTGTGCCATCCTCCGTCACCATGATGGTGGAATTGGTCGCTTTTTGTATTTCGGCTATAAGGGCGTTCGCATCGCCCGCCGACTTTTTGCTTTGGTCGGCCAACTTCCGCACTTCCGCCGCGACCACGGCAAAACCTCTGCCATGCTCACCGGCCCTTGCGGCTTCCACCGCGGCGTTCAGCGCAAGCATGTTGGTTTGCCCCGCGATATCCACTACAAGATTCGCGATGGAACCTACCTGTGCGGTCTGTTCGCTCAGCTTCAAAATCTGTCCGGCAACGGTGTTTATTTTCTCTTTTAGGCCGGTCATCCCGTCAACGGTTTGGCTGACGGCAGTCTGCCCTTCTTCCGTCATGGTCATGGTTTTCTGCGCCATGGCAGCCGAAGACTCCGCCTGCTCCGCCGATTGCCGGGCAGATGCCCCCAGCTCCTCCACGGTTGCGGTGGTTTCATTGACCATTGTCGCTTGCTGAACCGCCGTGCGCTCATGTTGGGTGATGGTGGAGGATATTTCGGTGGAGGATGTGGATACGGAATTGGTAGCCTCAGAGATCGTAATGGTTATCCGGGAGGAAATATATAGTCCTATGGCAATGGCGAGTATTATCGAAAGAAGCGTACCCCACAAAATGGCGGAAACAATTTGCTGCATTGCATTTTCGAGTTTTTCGCGCTTATTAAGGATGTCTTGTTTTTGAACCGATTCTAATTCTTTTAACATGTTATTCAGGTCTTGTGATAACGTCGGCAATTCATCACTTTTAAACTTTGTATATGCATCAGTAATCTTTCCCTCCTTTACCAGCGCGATAAGTTTTAGGTTTTCACCTTTAATGCGTTCCGCTAAATTTTCAATAAGATGAAGGGAATTGATTTGTTGGGGATCGGAAATGTATTTATTCAAGAGATTGTCGCTTTCAATGAGATTTTTGGCTTCTATATCATAGTTTCTTAAAGATGTTTCATTCTTTGACAGAAGATATCCACGAACCGATTTCGACATGTTAATTGCGGCCAAATGTACGTCGACTATCTCAGAAACCGTATTTTCCGCATTTTTGATGTCATTTACTGAGCGTTTGGCGATTTCCACTTTCATGAAAATGAAGATTGAAACTACTACGAAAAGTAAAATCGGTATGATATAACCTAACAGTATACGGTGCTTGAGCCTTAAGTTCTTGAACATTGCCTTATCCTCCCTGTAAGCCTTTTTAGCCTTCGCCATTCGGGGTGAAACCTGACCGCAGATCGCCGTAATCCTTTCCTATGCCTCCTCGTTAACCACCAGCTCACCATCCGTAAAGATTTTCCGTAGATCCAACACCGTCATCATCCTGCCGCCGTACGGCGCGGTTCCCTTCACGTATTTATCGTTCTGAGTTGCGGCCGAGCGGGCAGTTATCAGATCCTGCTGCCTGATGTTCATAACATCGAACACCTCGTTAATGGCTATCCCCACTAATGTTTCCCCCATTTCCACGACAACCGCTTTTAGCGCATCCGGGCCGCCAGAGGGAAGATTGAGCAGGTACCGTATGTCCACAAGGGTGACAATGTTGCCGCGCAGGTTCATATTGCCAACAACATGTGCCGGGCAACACGGCACCGGCGTTACACGGCGAACATCCATAAACTCCCTCACATGGCCGACTTCAAGTCCAAAATACTCGCCACAAATGCCAACCACCGCGACTGGTAACAACCCTGATAACCCGGCTCCCTCACCGCTTTGCATCAGCTTGTGGGCGCGATCGCGAAAAACGGATCTCTCGTGCGGGGTTGCATCGGGGCAAAACAGAGGGTGTTCAACCAGCAACGCCTCGTCATTCACGTTCACTTCCATCGGCCCGATATGCTTAATGAGGTTATCGGCGTTAAGGAGCATTATGATGTCTTCGCCCGTCTTCGCCTCGCCATCAAGAAAGTGCGGCTTGGGCTTTCCTTCATGAAACTCCGGCTGCTCCTCAATATCCGACTTGGCGATATTCAATACGTCCAACACTTCGCTCACGATAATTCCCATCAGTCTGTTCTCAATTTCCATCACCACCACGGAATCGGAGACCATGTAAGGATGCGGCTTGTGGCCGAACCGAAGATCAAGGTCTATTACGGGTACGATCTTTCCACGCAGGTTAAATACGCCCGCGAGGTACGACGGGGATTCTTCAATTGGGGTCAGTTCAGGAAGCCAGGTTATCTCGCGCACCTGTACCACCCTTACCGCATACAGAGGCCGGTTAAGCCTGAATACAAGATAAGAACATGATGTACTTGTTACTGCGGAAATGGCTGGGATGTTCATAACGCTTTCCTTCACCTTTCATACGTAAATAATTGTCTCACTTCCCGCTGGTAAAAGATATAATCCCAAAGGGTTATTTTACTGATATAAGATAATTATGTATTAAGTTATATTATCTGTTTTTGGTACAGTTGCGATGCTGAATTGTGCATTATTCAATGGGAAAGCTAAGGCACAGACTATCTTTCATTCAAGCATTTTTTCCACAAACTTGATCATATTTTCTGCCGATTCCTTGTAGAAGCCAACAATCTCATCTTTGGGCAGTTTTTTAAGTGCAGCCAGCGCTGATGTGCGCATTTTGCGGGCCTTTTCAAAATCACCCTCGTTTTCATGGATAGCCGCAAGCTCAAGATAGGCGGTAACTGCCGATGGTTCCAAATAAATAACTTTTCTCAGGTTTTCTTTGGCATCGTCCAGTTGTCCGTTTTCTTCCGCAATGTGGGATAGCAGGTAATAGGGTTCCGCCGAAAACCGGTTTACCGCAATAGCCTTGTGCAAATATCCGACAGACCGGGTGTATTCACCAAGGTTGGCATGGGAGGATGCCATAAGGATGAGAGAACGAAAATCGCCCTTTATTTCTTTAGGGAATTTATTTAAATGATCAATAGCGCCACGGTAATTTCCATCGTTGAAGCACTCGCCCGCGGCGAAGAGAACGCTCTGCCAATCCGCCTTTTTGATGGCGGATACCACATGCGGTGGATTGATGGCGGGGGCAGGCGCCAATTGTGCCGATAAAGCCGGCGCAAAATACGTCGGCCGGAATAGTTCTTGCGATGGGGTGGATCCCTCCTTTACCCGTTCATACGCCATCGATTGGGGAAACATGCGGGGAGTCAGCATGTTGGTGGTGGCGGAAAAGAGTTCCCCGTGACCCACAATAAGGTATCCTCCTTCCCGCAAGGTGCCAGCCATCTTTTCAACGATCGCGGATACCGCTTTTCGTTCGTAATAAATGAACACGTTGCGGCACAGGATAAGGTCCATATCGCGCAGTGCTCCCGCCGAATCCGGAAAAGCGTCTTTTACCAGGTCTCCGCGCTGGAACGTGACCATGTTCTTTATCAGTGGATCGAGTTTGAAAAGGCCATTGTATTCCCTGAAATATTTCGTACGAATCTCTTCCGGCACCGTGCGGAAAGACCATGTGCCGAAGATTCCTCTTTTCGCTTTTTTCAGGAATTCTTCTTTGATGTCGGTACCGATGACAGTGACCTTCCATCCCGCGAAGTCAGACATCATTTCGCTTAAGATGATGGCAAGAGTATAAGGTTCCTCACCGGTGGAACAGCCGGCGCTCCAGATGCGGATCGTCCGTTCGGCTTTGCGGCGTTCGGCCAGCTCCGGCAAAATACGTTCTCTGATAAGCTGGAACTGCCCCTTGTCGCGGAAAAAATAGCTCTCGCCCACTGTGAGGAGAAAAGTCAGTTCTTCGCGCTCAAACCCGTTTTCGTCGGTATCTGAACTAAGCAGGTCAGTGTATTCCTGTATGGAGGAAAACCGGTGAAAGGCCATTCTATCAGCCACGATCTTGCGTAAGACCCGGTTATCCTGCGTTGACGCACGCAATCCGGTTCTGGCGGAGATCAGATCAATAAGACGTTCAAAACGGTCATCTCCCATACGCATTTTGTTCCATACAATGGGTCTCCCCGCCGTTGCATATAACGGATTTGGCGGTGATATTTACATGTGAAGCATTTACTCGTCAACTCCGGGAAGAAGGAGAACCTTCAGGCTTAATACCAACTCGGTAAGATTGACTGGCTTGTGAAAAACCGCCTTGGCTCCCATTTTCAGCAGCCGCCGCTCTGTTTCGTCAGTATCAATCCCGCTGATAACCACGATGATCGGGCTTTCCGGCTTATCTCCCAACTGATCGAGAATGTCATATCCGTTGATTCCCGGCATTCGCATATCGAGTGTTATCAAATCAGGTTTTTCCTCCTTGATCAGATCAAGCGCCTGTGCGCCGTCCGTGCATATGCTCACGCTAAAACCGACCCGGTCAAGGTATTCCTTGAGGTTTTTTGCGAAAACATATTCATCATCAACTATCATAATTTTCTTCATTGTCGGCGTCCTTCTTCTGTTGCATATAATATAACATTATTATTAACATTCATTTCTGCACAATAAATTTGCCGTCGATAAGGTTTAAGTCGTAAAATCTACCCATTTGGCTTATTTGTGCGTATGTAAGCTGACGCCCGCGCGCCAGTAGCAGCAACCCCTCCGCTGTTTTTACGTCTTCGGCCAACATCATGCCCGGTTTTAGCTCGTCCAACCGCATCATCGCGACATTGAGGGCCCTAAGGCGGAGACGCTCTACGGCGGCATTTAAAACCTTCACAACAGCAATATCATAGCCTTTGCCGCTCTGCCGTTCTATTTGGCCGATTGCAAACGCGGTTTTTTCAGAATCGGAATTAAATACCTCGTTTGTGAAACGCCGGCGATACACCATTTCATCATATGCATTGGCTACGGCGAGCACCCGCGAGCCAATCGGTATCTGATCGTCCATTAGCCCATCCGGAAACCCGCCGCCATCAAGCCGCTCGAGGTGCGAACGGACGATCTGCGCCGGCATCGCAAGTTCCTCGGCGTTCTCCATGA
>JAKAGL010000294.1 GCA_021815535.1 bacterium | reverse complement strand
GCGGCGGCCCCGGCAGCGGCGGGCAAGGGCGCGCCAGCGGCTGCGCCGGCCAAAGGAGCGGCGCCGGCCAAAGGCGGCGGAAAAGAGAGCGGCAAGAAATAATCTTGCTGCCGGAACGTGAAATTGCTGATCGGCCTGGGAAACCCCGGGCCGAAGTATGCCCGAACCCGGCATAACGCCGGATTTATGGCGATTGACCGTCTTGGCGAAATGCTTGGCATCCGTTTCGAACGGGAGATGTTTGGCGCGCTTGTGGCGCGCGGCGAAACGGGCGGGCATCAGGTGGTGCTGGCCAAACCGCAGACGTATATGAATTTGAGCGGCGGCCCGGCCGCCGCCCTGGCCCGCAAGTTTGCGGTCAAGCCGGACGGCGTTACCGTTCTGCACGACGACATTGATGTGCCACTGGGCAAAGTTAAGGATAAGATTGGCGGAGGAGCGGGAGGACACAACGGTGTTTCGTCCGTCGCGCAACAACTGGGAACGCCGGATTTCCGGAGAATCCGCATCGGTGTGGGACGGCCCCCGGCGGGCGGGGATGCGGCCGATTACGTTTTGGCCCCGTTTGAGGAAGACGAACGATTGGCGCTGAAAGCCGCCATTGAGGAATCCTGCCGGCGGGCGCTGGATTTCAAATGAATGTTAAGGAATAACAGGTGCTCCAAGGAGCCTTCCCGCAATGCTGATGAAAGTGATGTTGCCCGCCACAGTGCGGTTCCTTGTATAGGGAATAATGTGGAGTTGTGATCGTGAAAATGGAACATAAGAACCGTATCGAGGTCGATCTCGACAATATCGATCCCGAAAACGGATTTCTCCTTCAGCTGGAAAAGCCGTTCGATTACTTTTTTAACCAGAGCGACGGCATTAACGGCGTGGGGAGCGTGAAGATCGATTTGTCGCTTACCCGGGCCGGAGACGACGTTTTTGTTTCGGGGCCGGTCGAGGGAACGGTAAAGCTGCAATGCAGCCGCTGCCTGGCGGAGTACGAAATGGCCTTAACACCCACAATCGAGGCGCCCTTTTTTCCGCATAGCGCGGAATCCGCCGAAGACGCGGAAGAGGATGACGGGGAAGTTAATTACCATGACGGGGAGAAACTCGATCTTTTCCCCATATTGCACGATCATCTTCTGCTGGCGGTTCCGCTAAAACCGCTCTGCAGGGAGGATTGCAAGGGATTGTGCCCCAAATGCGGGGCCGACATGAACACCGCGCCGTGCGGCTGCAAAACGGTAGAACCGGACGCGCGCCTTGCCGCGCTGCAAAAACTCAAAGAAAGGCTATAATGCCACATCCATTAGGAAAGGAAGGTTAATGTAATGACTCAACCAAAGAAAAAGACCACCGCACGGAAAAAGGGCTTTCGCCGCGCCCATCACTTTTTGAAAGCGCCGGGCCTGTCCACCTGCCCCAGCTGCCACGCGGTAAAGCCGCCGCATCAGGTGTGCCCTTCTTGCGGCGCTTACAACGGCAAGGAAGTTATCAAAGTAGAGCTGGAATAAGGCATCTTGAAGATCGCCGTTGACGCCATGGGGGGGGATCACGCCCCCGCGGCCATTGTCGAGGGGGCGATTCAGGCCTCGAAAGAGGTCAAAAACCCCATCGTACTTGTAGGCATCGAAGAACAGATACGGGCGGAGCTTGACCGGCTTGGCGGAGCGGGTGCGGGGCTGGAGATCGTTCCCGCCGCCGAAGTGGTTGGCATGAATGAATCGCCCGCCATCGCCATCCGTAAGAAGAAAAACTCCTCAATATCGGTGGGGATCGACCTCCTCAAAACGGGAGGGGCGGCCGCCTTCGTCAGCGCCGGCAATACCGGCGCGGTGATGGCCGCCGCCCTGCTGAAACTCCGGACGATCCCGGGGGTCGGCCGCGCGCCGATAGCCGTCATGTTGCCGACCGCGCGCGGTTTTACCGTACTGCTGGATGCCGGCGCGAATGTCGATGTCAAACCCGGCACGCTGTTCGAGTTCGGCATCATGGGGTCGGTTTACGCGTCGTTCGTCCTCGGCGTTGACAGCCCGCGGGTGGGAACCCTTTCCATTGGCGAGGAAGAGGGCAAGGGGACCGATGTTATCCGCGAAGCGGCGTCCATGCTCAAGGCCAGCTCGGTTAATTTTATCGGCAATGTGGAGGCCAAGGAGGTCTACCGCGGCGTCGCCGATGTTATAGTCTGCGACGGTCTGCTGGGGAATATAACCCTGAAAGTAAGCGAATCGCTCGCGGAATTCCTGCAAAACGCCCTGAGGGATATTTTCAGCGCGAATTGGCGCACCAAGCTGGCCTATTTCCTGATAAAGCCCCAGCTTGCCGCATTCAAAAAGAAGATCGATTACCATGAGTACGGCGGCGCGCCGCTTCTGGGCATCAACGGCGGTGTCATCATCTCGCACGGCTCGTCCAAGGCGAAATCGATCAAGAACGCCATAAAACAGGCGGAACTCTATATAGAAACGGATGTTATCAATAAAATCCGCATCGGGATGGAGAAGAACGCCCAGTTCCGCCCCGCCGACGAACAAAAAGACCCCGCCTAGGAGGAGCCGTGCCGAACGCCATTATTGCAGGAACCGGAAGCCATCTTCCCGAGAAGGTGTTGACCAACCACGACCTGGAAAAGATGGTGCAGACCTCCGACCAGTGGATTGTGGAACGTACCGGCATCCGCGAGCGCCGCATCGCCGGCAACGATACGAGCACGTCCGACCTTGCGGCGCCCGCCGCGAAAAAAGCGATGGCGGCCGCCGGCGTCACGCCGGAGGAAGTCGATCTCATCCTTGTCGGCACCAGCTCGCCCGACATGCTTTTCCCCTCCAGCGCCTGCTTTGTGCAGGCGAAACTGGGGTGCGTTAACGCCGCGGCTTTCGACATCCTGGCCGCATGCAGCAGTTGGGTGTACGCCATGTCGGTGGCAAACGCCTACATCCGCGGCGGCCAGTACAAGACCGTGCTAGTGATCGGC
>JAKAGL010000293.1 GCA_021815535.1 bacterium | reverse complement strand
AGTTTTTCCATCAGCTTGCGGTTTTCGGCGTCGGCAAAAAACCGGTTCAGGCTTTGGGCAATCTCTGGCCCTATTTCGTGAATGGATGTCAGCTTCTCTTCGTCGGCCGCCATCAGCGCATCCATATCGGCAAACGAGCGCGCCAGCAAAAAGGCCGCCCGTTCCCCCACGTGGCGGATGCCGAGGCCCACCAGCAGTTTTTCCAGCCCACGCCCTTTGGCCGCTTCGATGGATTGGCGGAGGTTGTCGGCGCTTTTCTTGCCCATCTTCTCTATCTCGGCCACCGCCGCGAAATCGAGGTTGAAGATATCGGCGATGTCTTTAACCATCCCTTTTTGCACCAGCGCCTCGATGCGGCTGGGGCCGAGGCCGTCTATATCCATGCTGTCGCGCCGGACGAAGTGGATGATCGTTTCCAGATGTTGCGCCGGACAGCGCCGGTTGAGGCATCGCACCGCCGCCTCCCCCTCCGCGCGTTCCACCTCGCCGCCGCAGGCGGGGCATTTCTTTGGCATGGCCCACGGCTTGCTTCCCGCCGGGCGTTTTTCCAGGATCACTTTCATCACCTGCGGGATGATGTCGCCCGCTTTTTGGATGATGACGGTGTCGCCCACGCGCACGTCTTTTTCCTTCACGTTGTCCTCGTTGTGCAACGTGGCGCGGCTGATAGTGCTTCCCGCCAGAAAAACGGGGGTCAGTTCCGCCACCGGGGTCAGCGTGCCGGTACGCCCCACCTGCACCACGATATCCTGCACCACCGTCTCGGCCTGTTCGGCGGCATACTTGTAGGCTATCGCCCACCGGGGGAATTTGCTGGTGGCCCCCAACTCGCGCTGGTCGGCGAAGGCGTTCACCTTCACCACCAGCCCGTCGGTATCATAGGGGAGTTTTTTCCGTTTTTCCTCCCACGTGGCAACTTCGTCCAGCACGTCGTCCATGGAAGAATGTTTTCTATATGCGTCGTTCACCGGGAAGCCGAGTTTCTCCAACTGTTGCATCATCTCGTACTGCGATTTCAAGACGGAGTCGCGCATCGGCTCGCCGTTCTTGCCGAAGATGTAAAGCGCATAGCAGAAAAATTGGAGCTTGCGGCTTTTGGTGATGTTTGCGTCCAGCAGCCGCACGCTTCCGGCGGCGGCGTTGCGCGGGTTGGCGAACGGTCCTTCCCCCGCCTCGCGCCGCGATTCTTTCAATGATAAAAAATCGGCGCGCCGCATGTAGATTTCGCCCCGCACCTCGCAGTGCGCCCACGCGGCGGGAGTTTTGATGGCGTGCGGAATGCCGCCGATGGTCTTGACGTTGGCGGTTACATCTTCGCCGCTTTTGCCGTCGCCGCGCGTTACGCCCCGCTTCAGCTGGCCGTTTTCATATATGAGGTTCACGCCGAGGCCGTCTATCTTCAACTCGGTCAGGTATTCGGCGCGGTCGCGGGCAAGCCCCTTTTTTACCCGTTTGTCGAATTCGTGCAGTTCTTCGGGGCTGTAGCTGTTGTCGAGCGAAAGCATCGGCGGGTTGTGGGTGTACGCGGCAAAATCATCGCGCACCCCGCCGCCGACTTTCTGCGTGGGGCTGTCCGCCGCGCGGAAGAGGGGGTTTTTGTCCTCCAGCCGCCGGAGTTCGACCATCAGCTTGTCGAATTCTTCGTCTGATATTTCGGGGCGGTCTTCGAGGTAGTATTTGCGGCTGTGGTGATCGATGAGCTTTTTCAGCTCGTCAATGCGCTTGGCCGGGTCGGTTTTCCCCATGCCGGTATTCTAGGGAATTTGCTGAAAAAGCACCACGCCTAAAAGCGCGCGCGTTATTTTTCGATGCGGATAAATTTGACGAACGGCAGGATGCGTTTGATCTCTTCCGGCGTAAGCGTCATGCCGCGCTGGTAAAGATCCAGCGATTGCTCGTCCAGCACGTGGTAGTGACCGTTCCAGCAATGATAGGTCAGCAACGGGGTGCCAAGGCTGTCGATAAGGCGGTTGAACCATACCGGCCCGCCGCACACATGGCAGTGGCCGAATATCTTGGCGTAATCCGGGGCCAATTCGGTTTTAGGATCGATGCCGGGATTCTTTTTGTCCATATTCATTCTGTCCTATTGAACGTCATTGTAACATCAGCAAGTGGATTTTCATCCAAAATATCGTTGGTAATCGGGTAAAAGAGGGTAAAATTGGCTTGCTTAAAAAACAATAACCGTAAATGAACGATTTCGCGTGGGAAGATTTATGGAAACATTTGATTTGGTAATAGTCGGCGGCGGGCCGGGCGGGCTTTCGGCCGCCGTGTATGCCATGCGGGCACGGATGAAAACCCTGCTTCTGGAACGGGCCGGACTGGGGGGGCAGATAGCCACCACGGACATCATCGAAAATTACCTCGGCTTTCCATCGCTGTCGGGCCCGGCGCTGGTGGCGGAATTTGAAAAACACGCGCAGGCGGTCGGTACGCCGGTCAGATACGCGATGGCGCACAAGATAACCAAAGACGGACACCTCTTCGTCATCGACCTGGGTGACGAAAAGATAGCCGCCAAATCGGTGATCGTCAGTTCCGGGGCCGAGCCGAAGAAGATCGGCATTCCCGGCGAGACCGAGTTTTTGGGGCGCGGCGTTTCCACCTGCGGCACCTGCGACGGCCCGTTCTACCGCAATCAGGATATCGCCCTCATCGGCGGCGGCGACACCGCCACCAAAGAGGCGATCTACCTCAGCAAGATCGCGCGCAAGGTCTATCTGGTGCACCGGCGCGGCGAACTGCGCGCCGAGAAGGTGTTGCAGGAGCGCGCGTTGGCCCGCCCCAATATCGAGTTCCTCTGGTATCACCGCCCGCTGGAGATCGTAGGGGACAAGTCGGGCGTCACCGGCCTGTCTATCGAAAAGATCGAAACGAAAGAGAGGCGGACGCTTGATGTGATGGGGGTTTTCGTATTCGTCGGCGTGGTTCCCAACACCGATTTTGCTGATTGCGCGAAAGA
>JAKAGL010000292.1 GCA_021815535.1 bacterium | reverse complement strand
TGAAAAATGCATTAAGGTCCTCCCAAATAGCGCCAGATGCGGCAAAGACCGCCATCAAGCTAAAGTTTACCATAGTCAGAGTGGAAAAATGGCAGCCCGTTTTTATTCAACCAGTTGTGGATGGTCAAGCTGAATCGCTTATGGAATGCGGCAAAGGCGGGAATGTTTCCCGCCCGCCGCATAGAAACCCTTAGTTAGAAAAGAGGATGCAAAGGCTTGTCGAACCAGAGCCGTTTCTGCTCTGCCCCAGAGGAGCCGATTATCCTGAGCTTTCCGTTTTCCCTGACAAGAACGTGATCCGTATTCATCCACGAATCAAGAGCAATCAATCCTTTGTCGTCGTTAGGTACGCCGACCAATATCCCGCTGCAGCGGATTATTATCACATTGCTTTTGGGGTCGGTCGTAATAAACCGCATATTATGGGTCATTGCGAGAGAATTAAAAGCCGCGAAGATCGTTTTCCAAGTGTTATTGATGTCAGCCTTCCGGTGCATTCCGTTTGTATATCCTTCCGAATACAGACTCATAAGCTTGGGAAGGTCCTTCGCCTCGATGGCTTTTTCAGCTTCATCGAAGAACTCACCCACCTCCTTTACCAGCGGTTTACCTACAATATCGCTGGTAAAAGGATCGATATTCAAAACATAGTTGGGGGAGAAACCATGGTGATGATCCATCTCTTCCTTGGCAGTTGAGACCCCCGGCAGGGCAAACATCAACATGGCCGCGGTCAAAACAACAACTGAAATCTTGCGGTATCCATGGATGTGCCGATACGCATACCCTAACGTTGCCATAACAATATCCTCCTAAATAACATTTTTCTGTAAATCAGAATTGGTATATTTAGTAAAAGGAATGCTCCTTGTTATTTTTTTCCGCCCTTATTTTCGCATTACACTCATTTCGGAAACCCGGCAGGAGCGGTGATGCGCCTCCACCTCACGCCGCTAAGGGATTTCATAAAAGCCACCAAGTCCTGTTTTTCCTCCTTGCGTAAACCCAACTTCCTCACCGAACTGTCAAGGTTGGGATTCGGCACTCCCCCCTTGTCATAAAATTCCACAACATCTTCAAGGGTCTTTTCACTGCCATCGTGCATGTATGGACCGGTGGAACCGATATCCCGCAACGTGGGGGTTTTGAATGCTCCCTTGTCCCGTTCCGCTTTGGTCTGCAAATACCTGCCAAGATCGGGGTTCGGTTTATTCATGCCCACTCCCAGATTATGGAATGACTCATCGGTGAAATTATTGCCGCCGTGACAGATGAGGCACCGCCCCTTGCCTTTGAATACTTCAAAACCATGCCGTTCCGAGGCATCGAGCGCCTGCTCATCGCCAGCAAGATAACTGTCGTATTTTGAATCGTCCGAAACTATGGTCCGCTCAAACGCCGCTATGGATTTGACCAAATCATCAATATTCAATTCCCTGCTAAAAACTTTTTTAAACCATTCGTTATATCCAAAGATTCCCTTCAACTTCGCTACCAGAGTGGCGTGATCTTTCATTCCCATTTCCACCGGATTTATGATCGGCCCTTTTGCTTGCTCTTCAAGCGAAGAGGCGCGTCCGTCCCAAAACTGCGATTTGCCGTACAACCTATTGATCACCGTAGGAGCGTTCCGGGCGCCGGTCTGCCCGCGAATGCCGTTGGAGACCGTTTTATTATCGGTAAAGGCATGATCGGGTGAATGACATGATGAGCAGGAAACCGTATTATCTACCGATAACCGGGGGTCAAAATAAAGGGAACGGCCAAGCTCTACGATCCCTCCCAGGGATCCATCTTCCGCGTATGCGGTTATCGAGCAAACCGTCCAGGCCGCCATTACCGTAGCCACGAAACACTTGCGCCATTCGCCAACCATACGGTCTCCACTTGAAACGAGAATCCGATTCAAGGTCAGCTTCCGCACACACCCGCACGGAACCCAATGAGTAATGCTACCTATTTGGTATTAATATAAAATGGACCAGAACATCTGTCAAGCAATCATAATATTCGGTAGTACCCGGTTTAATAACATCTTCACCCCCCAGCCTTGAACGATAAAGAAGTACCGCGACGCGGTTGCGTTGCCCAGACATAACGAAAACGCAAATCCGGTCCGAAGTTATCATCATGATCGGTCAATACGGCGCGACCAACCCGGCCCTCTTGTTCAAAGGCTGTTTACTGCCATTCCCCCGGTGGAAAGGAGATGGACTGTGTTAGTATAAACTTTCAATTATGGAGGACAATATGGTTATGTTTGCCGCGGCTTTCATACTGCTGGTTTTGCTTGTTTCAAGCTCTATCAGAGTTATCTATCAATATCAGCGCGGCGTTGTGTTTTTTTTTGGTAAATACTTTGCCACCTTCAGCGGGGGGCTGAAGCTGCTCCTCCCCGGGGTCATGACAATGGCCCGTGTGGATATGCGGATCATTGCCCTTGATGTGCCGGCACAGGATATTATCACCCGCGACAACGTATCGATGGCCGTGAACGCCGTCGTGATGTATCACGTGGTAGATGCCGAAAAGGCGGTTCTTACGGTAGGGGATTACCATTACAACACCTCGTTGTTGGCCCAAACCACTTTACGGGCCATGATCGGTCAACACGAAATGGACGATGTGTTGGCAGAACAGGAGAAGCTCAACCTCCGCCTGAAGGAACTGCTCGATCTTCAAACCGACCCGTGGGGGATCAAGGTAACAAGTGTCTCCATCAAACACGTGGACCTGCCGCAGGAAATGAAACGGGCCATGGCCAGGCAGGCAGAGGCGGAACGCGAGCGCCGCGCAAAAATAATCAATGCCGAAGGCGAATTGCAGGCTGCCGAAAAGCTGCTGGCGGCAGCCGTCCAGGCGCCCGGTGCGCATTGGAGACCACGGTGTCGACCGAGCAGTGCAGGATCGCCGCTAGGCCGGCCGCGTCGACGGTCGGGAGTGAAGGGAACTGGATCGCATTAGCAGAT
>JAKAGL010000291.1 GCA_021815535.1 bacterium | reverse complement strand
GCGCCTTAGGCCAGGCCGCCGGGTTTGGCAAAACGGCAATGATCTCTTTTTCCATGCAGTAACGCGCGGCGGCTTCCAGCGCGGGGAGTTCTCCCGAATGGCCGATTCCTTTTGATGCCTGCCGGAAGGGTATCAGCAAAATGGGAAGCGATATTCCCAGCACCACGATAACAACAACTAGTTCAAGAAGTGTGATCCCCTTTTGGTTCATTGTATGAGGGCCATGCCGGTGTATGGTTCGATTGTAAGGCTGTTTACAGACGTGCCATCGGTGATCGTGATGATGACGGGCGCTGTAAGCCCCACAGGTTCCCCCAAACTGTTAAAGGTTATTGTCTGCCCATGAGCAATGGAGGTACTGGGGCCGATCTCGGACAGATTGCGGGGCTGTCCATTTCCGGCCGCATCAAGGGCATACTGATAGGCGGCTTTTCCGGTGGCGAAGGTGATCGATAAAGGGATTTCCCGGTTCATCGCTTCCCTTTGGGTTATCAGGATATCACTGGCGGCCACGTCGGCCGCCATCGGCGCATATCCGCCGATGAGGTTGGTGCGGGGGAGAAACGCCACGGCAAGAATGCCAATTATCACAATCACCGTAATCACTTCGATCATGGTAAATCCGCTGTTCTTCCCGATTCCCCGCTTCATGACGAGAAATGATACCAAGCGGCACAAACCCATGGCAAGATAACGCCGCAAAAAAAAATTAAAAAGGCGAGTGGTTGAAGGATACCCCTGCAAGGTAGGCGAGGACACCGGTAATCAAAGCGGTTTTTTCCATATAGCCGGTGATCCGGTTGACTTTTTTCAGGCGTTCAGTTTGGCCGGCGGCTTTGAGGCGCGCCTTATAGCCGCGGAAATAAAAGTGCAGAAGTCCCGCACATAAAAGGGCAATGAAGCCGAACGAAGTTTTCCAGTGAAGCGTGAAGACGGTGCCAATCACCCGCCACCGCAAAAGGAGTATGAGGAACCCGGTAAGGCTCAGAACGATGATGGCCGCATCAACCACCGGATGCCAGCGGGAGTGCAGGAATTTGACAGCCGCATCTTTTTCGGGGCCTGGAGGCATCTTCGCCATAGCGGGAGATACCGCATATTGCATTACCAGCAGCGTAAAAGCGAATATATTGGCCGCGACGATGTGAAAAAAAACGATAAACCGGTAGTGCTCTTCCAAAAAACCCATAATGGCGGAAATAATACCAAAACCGGTCCTTTACACAAAGATTTTAATCATCATGCGGTTTTTCACAGCTTTACACCCCCGCTTAATAGTTGTAATCTCATTTGGAAATGATGTTCCGGGTAGTACTCTCAGCCTGGGACGGCTATCCCTTTTTGGGGTTAGATGGAGGTGGTGCGGGCATGGTCCCGGCGCCCCCGTATGGGAATGTATGTCGGCGTCATGGGGAGATCAACGGTGTTTAAACTGAAAAGCGTGCAGACGAAACTGGTCGCCGCCTTTGCCAGTTACATATTGTTTATTGCCGCCATGGCTTTATCCACCTTTGTCATAGCCGCTTTGCAGAAAGACGATTCCGGCTCGCGCAACATCATTGGCAAGCAGATTACTCTCACGCAGGAGATCGCGAAAGAGGCATTTGAGGTCGCCCATGGCGATGCCGTTTTGAAACCGTTAGAGGAGGCCCTTGACCGGTTTGAGGGGTTCCACGCCGGCCTTATGAGCGGTGACAGCCAGCATAATATTCCAAGGGTGACGGACTCCGACGCGCGCGAATTGCTGGAAGGTATCGATGGGATATGGCGCAAGTATAGCGTGCAGATTCACAACATCGTGACATCCTCACCGTCGGTAATGGCAGTCAGATCGTATGTACAACAACATGGCGAGCAACTTCAGAACGAAGTCGACAGGTTGAATCAGGCCCCGATACGCGAACAGAAACCGGAGAACTTCCGGGAGGTTCACGGGCTGGGCGACAAGATACCCAAAGAAATATCAATGGTTGTTGTGGGCGATACCCCCGCCGCCACCCTGCGGAGCGATGCCGAACGGTTTGAGCGGAATCTTGACGCGCTCAAGGCCGCGGCCCACGATCCCGTCAGCATTGCCCGTGTCGGGAACGTTGAGAAGGCTTGGAGCGAAATGCGCGGCCTTGTCGATAACGCGATTAACAGCGGCGGCATAATTGGCATGAGCCTTGTGGAAATCGAGAAGTTGAATCCGCAGATGCTGCGGGAACTGGAAAAACTGAATGACAGGCAGGAGGCGCTGTTTGGGCGCAAGACCGTCATCCTTGAAGCGATTCAGGTAGTCTTTTTCCTCGCTTCCATACTCCTTTGTGTAATGCTTGTATTGGTGGTGCGCAAGAATTTTGTGTTGCCGCTGCAACAATCGGTTGAATTGGCAAAACGGATATCCGACGGCGAAATATCCGGACATGTTACGGTCATCACCGATGATGAAGTGGGCAATCTCGGCCACGCGCTCAACGTCATGGGCGACAACCTGCGTGAACTGATCGGCCAGGCGAAAGAAGGGTCTGGCCAAGTGGCGGTTGGGACAATGAATCTTAACCGCCAGGCATCCACGATGAAATCAAACACCGAAGTGGTGAATGGTTCCATTGCTGAAACGGCCATCGCTGTTGAAAGCATGGGAAAAACCACTTTGAGAATACAATCCCGGACAAACAAGCTGGCCGAATCTTCTGAAGCGGTATCATCTTCCATTGAAGAAATGGGGGTATCGATAAAACAGGCCGAAACGGTTGCGAACAAAATGGCTAAATCGGTTGATGATGCCTCCTCCAGCATTGAAGAAACCGCCATTTCCATTTTGGAAGTAACGGGTAACGCCGACGAAATAGCCAAGCTGGCCGATGTGGATGCCGAGCGTGTGACCGGCCTTTACAGCGCTGTGCGGGAATTTTCAAAAAGGGCCGATTCCATCGCGACGGCATCCGATCAGGTTTTTGCATCGGTGGAGCAATTGGCGGCCAACATCCGTGAAGTCGCCACCA
>JAKAGL010000042.1 GCA_021815535.1 bacterium | reverse complement strand
GAGGTAGGCCAGCGGCGCCAGAAAGAGCATCGCAAGTGTGAGATTGAAACCTGGCGATTGAATGAGAGGTGTTTTCTCTTCCGGCTGGTCGTGTGAAACAGATAGCGGCTCGTAACCCGCCCGCTTTATCGCGTCCTTAAGATTGGAAAGACGTGCGGTGTTGGCATCGAATGTAATCGTCGCTTTTTCGGTTGTTAGATTTACCACCGCTTCCAAAACGCCAGGTGTTTTGTTCAGTTCTTTCTCAATTCGTGCGCTGCAGGCGGCACATGTCATTCCCTTTATGGGAATGGTCACTACATTTGTTTGCCGAGGCGATACACCATATCCCGCCTTTTTTACCGCTTCTTCCACCTGTTCATCGGTAACTTCACCAGTGACATTGAGTTTTTCCGTTATGAGGTTAACAGTGGCGTCTCCTACGCCATTAACTTTTTTTACCGACCGCTCAATGGCGCGTGCGCACGCGGCACAGCTCATACCGGTGATGCGGTATTCTCTTGCCTTCGTTTCCATGGTTTTATTCTACCTCCTTCAATTGGTAGCATCTTTTATTATCCTCTTTCATGATTACAGGATAAACCCTATACATATGTATAGAGTCAACAATGAAAAAAATAAATTTCTGTTGAGATTTGCTGGAGTACCATAAAATCATGAATAGAAATGATGAAAAACGGCTCACCATTGGCGCTTTGGCAAAAACGGTAGGGGTCAACGTACAAACCATTCGTTTTTATGAGCGAAAAGGGATCCTTAAGCCATCCGCCCGGCTATCTTCTGGCTATCGCCTTTATGATTCGGAATGTATTAAAAAGCTGAATTTTATTATCCAGGCCAAGGGGCTTGGTTTTACCTTGGCAGAAGCCAAGGAACTGCTTGGCCTTCGCGTCCGCTCATCCGGCAATCCCGACATTGTCCGTGCGAAAGTGGTTAGGAAGCTGGAGGATATTCGCCAGAAGATCGCGCAACTGGGGCAGCTTGAAAAAACGCTTGAGCGGCTCGCCGATGACTGCCAAAACCGCAAAGTATCAGATCATTGCCCCATCATCGAGCGGATGGAAGACCATATTTAACACTAGGGAATGTTTTGGCGCAGGCATTCGCCATCTTGGTGAAATCAGTCGAAGCGGTAACCGCAACTCTCAATATCATCTTTAAACCAGGGGTATTTATGGCAGATGAGCGGTTTAAGCTCTGGCGTTTCGTGTAAGCGGCATTTGTTATCCGCCGTAAGCTGGTTGCAGGGAATGTCTATTTCCAGCATTACCCGGTCGATTGCGGGTAATGCCTCGACCAACCGGATGCCGCGGTATGAATAGTAGGCACGCGCTTCATCGATGGAGCCGTGGTTGGCAATGAGGTGGCTGTAAACCGAAGTGATTCGGACGCGTTGGCAGCATTCGCCGCAGGAAACACATTCCCCCTTGCGTTCAGGTATTTTCTTTCTCATAGCCGGCTAACGTATGGCATGTTTTAGATCCAGAGGAGTCGGTATGAGGAGGTCGGGCGCGCTTTTCATTAGCTCTGTTAATGGGCGAAAACCGTAGGATACGCCGATGGTGTGTACACCGGCATTTTTACCGGTTTGGATGTCCACCGCGCTGTCCCCCACAAATACGGCGTTCTCGGGGCCGACCCCGGCTTCGTGTAAGATCACTTTGATCATTTCAGGGTCCGGCTTGCGCGTGGGAAGCGAATCGCCACCTTTGACGGACATGAAAAGGTCAGCCACATGCAGACCCTCCAATATTTTTGTGACGTAGAGGTAAGGCTTGTTGCTGGCCACAGCCATTTTCTTGTTTTCAAAGTGGCGTAATACGTCAAGGATGCCGTCAAAAAGGATGGTGGTGTCCAACAAATGTGCCAGATAAATTTTTTGGAAGTGTTTGATAGCGGTGTCAAGGGAATTGCCGCCGCCGGAAGCTGCCACGGCGCGTTCTATCAGCGGGCGGACGCCGTTGCCGACGTAGCTGTATATTTCCTCTTCGGAAATAGGGGGGTGATCAATGCGTTCCAGTGTTTCGTTAACGGCAAATGCAATGTCTCTTTTAGAGTCAATGAGGGTGCCGTCAAGGTCCCAAATGATGAGCTTGGCATCAATAGTCTTCATACGATTCATTCTAGCCTATTTTAATCGGATGGAAGGATGGCTTTCAGCCGATCCCCACCGGAACCAGGGGATATCCTCATATTTTAAAAAAAACGGGCCGCCACGAAAGGAAAAATCATCAGTACCAATCCGGAGAGGATCATTGTTGCAAGTCCCGGTACGAAATACGGGTAAACCATCAACGCGATGCCGGTTCCCAATATAAGGAAGTTGGCCTGTTTTTTTCCATAAGCAAAATAACCCATGCCGATTGTGCCGAATATCAATGAAACAAGAAGTTCATTGCCAGAACCCAGATTCATGATATTCCTCTATTTCTGTTGTGATGAGGGGGAGGTAATGTCGATACGGTAGGTGGCCATCTGGCCTGTGGTCTCCTCCACGCCGACTTCAAGGTAGCGGATTTTATCCAGGTATCCTTTGCCGGCTAAGAGTTCTTGCAGTTTCAGGCAGAGATACTGTGAGAGCATCTCCACCGTCGTGTTTGGAATCGGCAGCGCAACCACGTCCTCAGCTGGAAATGAGTATTTCTTGTCACGATAGGCCACATCGAATTGACGGCCGTTCACCTTCATGATGAGATGAGGATTTTCCGAGGCCATCAGCACCTTGTGATCCAATGCATCGCACAGTGCCTGCATTTTCCTCTTCAAGGTGCCGAAATCGATAAGGTAGAAGTTGTCGTCCGGGCCTCCGGCCATTTCAACCGATGTATAGTAATTGTGGCCGTGCAGCGCTTCGCATTCATTTCCAAGGGTGATGAAGTGGGCGGCGCTAAAATTCAGTTTCTGCTTAACCAGCCGTATCTTGTGCATCTGCTCAGTTTCCATATTCAAATATCAGTTGTTGCTCCGCCACCAGCGCCTTGTGGTACGCTTCATCCGCGGTTATGCCGGCGGCGACAAAGTATCCCAAGCGGTCTGATGACGTTCGTATCTCTTTTACTACGTCCCCCGGCTTTGCCGTGAGCCCGGCCTCAATTATACCCGGCATTGCGCGCGCCGCTTCAAAACCCGCCACCGTTTTTAGCGTACCCGGTTTGGCGGTGATGAAATGAAATACCGCTCCTTTTGAGAATTTCGGAGAAAAATTACGTTCTTCGCCGGTGAGGATGTGGGCGTATTCAACAATTTCATTGATTCCGCTGGTAAGCAGAGCGATGGGATGCGGTGTGGCCCCGCCGCCGCAGCGCAACCCAATTTCGAAAAGCACGTTGCCGCCATCCGGCAGCGAGCAAAGCTCAACATGCGCGGCGCCATCGTTCAAGCCTACCGCGCGCGCCGCTTCCACCGAAAGCATCCGGACTTTCTCCAGCGCTTCCCCGGTAAGCCGGGTGGGGTAGATCACGCTTTTATCCACACGATACGGGGGAGGCGTTTTCACTTTATCCGAGATCATGAGCGCGATCCCGTCGCCCCTGCGCATCAGCACTTCCACGCTGTGTTCCAAACCTTCGTAGTATGGCTCCACAAGCGTTTCCGGCGAGCCGGAAAACGAGGTGGCGAAATGGTATGCCTCGGCCAAGTCCGTTTCCAGGTCAAGCCGCCGCACGCCACGGCTGCCTCCGCCAACGTCATCCGTAGGTTTGCAGATAGAGGGAAATCCGATGCGCGCCACCGCTGCCTTGAATTCTTCAATATTGCTGGCCAGTGCGATGGCGGGAGATGGGAGGCCAGCCGCACTCCATGCTTGCCGCATCAGCTTTTTGCTGGTTGCGGTGCGGGCGGCTTCAGGAGAGGGGCCATGCAGTCCAAGCGCTTTGCTGATAAGCGCCGCGGGAACCACGCCACGGTCATGCGTTGGCATCACCCCTTTAACTTTTTGGATGCGGGCCAAGTTTAGCCCTTGCTCCCAATCACGGAAATCAAATTTGCCGCAAACATCCGCGATTTCAAAAGCGGGGGCTTCAGGGTTGCCATCTACCACGACCACTGTAAATCCGGCTTCCTTAAGTGAAAGGATGGAGGGAACGGTATAAACGTTTCCTCCGAGCACCATAATGGCGGTGGACATGTTATAGGCCGTACACTTGTATGGCATTAAGCCCGAAAATGTTGCTCTTCTTCTCTTCCTGCAAATCCTTGAACTCTATTTTTGCCATCGATAGGTAGCGATGCACCTGTTCCTCGGGGAAATCGGAGCCGAATATCAACTTGCGGTCGAGGTGTTTTGCCGTGTAGAGCAGGTCTTGCATCACGCTGGTCTTATTGAAGCGTTCGATGATGAACGAACAATCCAGATAGAGGTTGGGATTTGATTTTGCAACAAAGAACGCCTCCAACATCCAAGGCACACAACAGTGAGAAAGAACCATCTTAAGGTTGGGAAACTTTTTTGCCAGACGGTCAAACACCGTGGGGCGCAGTTCTTCGATCGGCAGATGCAATGAGTGGCCAAACACGTCAAAGTTAATCGCCCATCCCTTTTCTTCGGCCTCTTCGTACACCGCCAACGCTTTTGGATCGGTGGGCGAAAAATTGTCCCGGCGGGGGTGCAGCTTTATCCCTCGGAAGGTCTTGTGGGAAAGATAATCGCGCACGGCGGCCAACTCCTCCGTTATGGGATTAAAACCGGCCATGGCGTATAGGGTGCCGCTGTGTTCTTCGCAAATCCTGCGGAGATATTCGTTTTGGTTAAGCTGGGCCAGGCCCATAATGATCCCTTTGGCCACCCCCCCGGCGTCCATCTGTTCCAGCAGCAATTCAACAGACGCATTATGTTTGCCGGTGAACCATTCGCCGTTGCCGGTGATATGGAGGTGGGCGTCTACAATCGGCGATAAGTACATGCCGTTTTTCCTGACGGAGCTAATTGCCGCCCAAGCCGACCAGATATCCGAAGCGTTTCACAAAAGCTTCGGGTGTTATTTTAGCTGCTTTGGCAAGTTTGTTCAGTTCGTCTTCATTTTCAAAATCGGTTTTTTTCAGCCTGATCATGTATTCCAACGCAACATGATAGGACTGGGTATTGGGATCAACAAGGCGGACACGGGTACGGCCGGTCTGCGGGTCGATGGCGCTGGTAAATGGAATAGGTTCTGCAACGCCTCCCTGTATTGAGATCATATCGCCCGATTTGCCATTGAGAAGATAGACGGCCGCGCCATAGCCCAAATCGCGGGTGTATTCTATATCGAACGAGTTGGGAGCAACAGATCGCAATTCATAGCCGATGTCCTTGTCGACGATGGTTTCCTTGATGCCGAATTCTTTGAGGCCTGCGGCAACTTCGTCTTTCAGTATTCCGCCCAGATCGATTTCTGATAGGCGTATATGGCCATGCTCGTCATATTCTATCTTGCCCATTTTCTTCAATTCGTATTGGGAAAGCCGCTCGGCCAGTCCTTCGGCAAGTATTGCCACGCCGTATTCCCTGCCGTGTGCCCGCCGTTTTATGACGGCACCGATAAGGATATCCACCACATGCTGGAGGCTTATCTCCTTTACCTCGCCAAATTCTTCGGGAATGATGGTGAGCGTGGAACCGGTCGATTTGCCTATGCCCAGCGCCAAGTGCCCGGCTTTGCGTCCCATTGCGGTGATGAAATACCATCGATTGGTGCTTTGGGCGTCGGCGATTATGCTTTGGGTGATTTTGGCCCCGAAATCCCATGCAGTGGTAAAGCCGAACGTGCGGGTGCCGTGGGGGAGATCCAGGTCGTTATCAATGGTTTTTGGAACATGCACAAACTGGATCTTTCCTTTGGCCTTTTTCTCGAGCTGGATGGCGGAGAAACAGGTATCGTCCCCGCCAATGGTGATAACCGCATCTACCTTGAGGGCATAGAATGCCTCAACCACCGTTTTCAGGTCTTCTTCTTTTTTTGTGGGATTGGCGCGGGAGGTCCGCAAGATGGAACCGCCGTCGAGATGAATGTGCGCCACGTCGTCGATAAAGAGTTCGCGCGTTTGTGAGGTGTCTCCCTTCATGAGGTGCTGGAAACCATCGATTATGCCAACAACCGAAACCCCTTCATTGCGTAATTTTATAGTCGCGGCGCCTATAACGCTGTTTATCCCCGGAGCCGGTCCGCCTCCAACCAATATTGCGCATCGCTTCATCTTCTTCATAGTTGATTCCTTGTTACAATATCAATGCGGTTAAGCGTGGCCAAGATCACCTTGATTAAGGGTAGTTTACACCGTGGTTTTGAAATTAGCCATTGCGGATTAAGGGCATTTCCCCGCATTACGTACAAGATCAGTTGTTAACTCATTGGGTATATATCGTTTCGGCTTGTGTCAGCGGGGTATGAAAAGCGCAAATTGCTTTACGAGAGGGATTTTACTAAAATCAACCGATTATGGCATTAATTGTACAAAAATATGGCGGAACATCCGTTGGCAACGTGGAACGCCTGAAAAACGTAGCGAAGAAAGTTGCCGATCAGAAAAAAAGCGGGGATCAGCTTGTAGTGGTTCTCTCGGCCATGTCCGGCCAGACCGATAGCCTCGTCAAACTGGCTCACGAGATCACTAAAGAACCGGTGGAGCGGGAGATGGACATGCTTCTTTCCACTGGAGAACGGGTGACCATCGCACTGCTGGCTATCGCGTTGCAGGATATGGGGATCAAGGCTGTCAGCCTGACGGGACGGCAAGCTGGCATCGTCACCGACAGCATGCATACCAAGGCGCGTATCAAGAACATCGCCAAAGAAAATATAAAAAAGTACCTTGATGATGACTACGTTGTTGTTGTAGCGGGTTTTCAGGGAATCGATGAAAAATCGAACGTGACGACTCTGGGGCGGGGGGGTAGCGATACCACTGGCGTGGCCCTGGCTGTCGCGCTCAAAGCCGATATGTGTGAGATTTACACCGATGTGGATGGTGTTTATACAACCGATCCGAATGTGGAATCAAAGGCGCGGCGGATCGACCGCATCAGTTATGAGGAGATGCTGGAGATGGCAAGCCTTGGCGCAAAGGTGTTGCAGACCCGCTCGGTGGAGTTCGCCGCGAAATACCGGATGCCGGTGGTGGTAAAATCAACGTTCAAGGAAGGACCCGGTACCTGGGTCGTTGCAGAGGAGCCGTCAATGGAAAAAGTAGTGGTCTCGTCCGTACCGTATGATAAAAATCAGGCGAAACTCACCGTCGTGGGCGTTCCGGACAAGCCGGGCATCGCTTCCGCCATCCTCGGCGAGATCGCCAAGGAGGAGATCAACGTCGATATGATCATTCAGAATGTCGGTATTGGCGGCCTTACCGATTTTTCATTAACGGTACCGCGCACTGAATCAGCCAAGGCCGCGAAAATCCTAAAAGGGTCAGCTGCGAAAATCGGCGCCAAGGACGTGCAGGTTGATGAGAACATCGGCAAGGTTTCGATCGTCGGTGTCGGTATGCGCTCGCATTCCGGCGTGGCGGCAAAGATGTTCCAGTTGCTCGCGGATGCGGGGATCAACATCGAAATGATCTCCACCTCGGAGATCAGGGTTTCCTGCGTGATCCTGAAGGACGATGTGGACCGTGCCGTGCGCATTCTGCACGCCGGGTTCGGACTGGAAAGCTAGATGTCCAACAAGGTATACGTGTATGACACTACGTTGCGTGATGGTTCGCAGGCGCAAGATGTGTCGTTTTCGCTGCAGGACAAACTGCGCATTACCGAAAAGCTGGATGAACTGGGCGTTCATTATATCGAAGGGGGATTCCCCGGCAGCAATCCGAAGGATTCGGCGTACTTTGCCGAAGTGCGCAAGCTAAAACTAAGACATGCCCGGATCGCGGCATTCGGCAGCACCCACCACCCCTCAAAGACCCCAGCGACCGATAACAATCTGCGTTTGTTGCTGGAAAGCAAAGCGCCGGTGGTAACGCTGGTGGGGAAGACATGGGACATTCATGTAACCAAGGTATTGCGCACCACCCTGCCGCATAACCTGAAACTCATCAAAGATTCGACCCGCTATATGAAGCCCAAAGTGGACGAAGTAGTTTTCGATGCCGAACATTTTTTTGACGGGTACAAAACCGATCCGCTCTATGCCATGGAATGCATAGAAGCCGCGCTGGCCGGCGGCGCCGATTGGGTGACGCTTTGCGACACCAATGGCGGTGCATTGATCCACGAAATTCATGATATTACCGCGCGGGTAAAAACGCGGTTTGGCTGCCGGGTTGGGATTCATGTCCACAACGATGGTGCGCTGGCGGTGGCCAATACGTTATCGGCGGTGCAGGCCGGCGCGCGCCAGGTGCAGGGAACGATCAACGGTCTCGGAGAGCGCTGCGGGAACGCAGACCTTACGGCGATCATTCCCAATCTTCAGATTAAAATGGGTTACAAGTGTGTTTCCGGCGCGCAGATCAAGGCGATGCGGGATGTCTCGCTTTTCGTCTCGGAGATGGCCAATCTCAAGCCAAACCTGCACCAGCCGTTCGTTGGTCAGGCGGCCTTTGCCCATAAGGGGGGATTGCATGTGGATGCGGTACTTAAAAATCCGGCCACGTATGAGCATATTTCGCCGGATCAAGTGGGAAACCAGCGCCACGTTATCATTTCAGACCTTGCTGGAAAAGCAAGCATTCAGGCAAAAGCCACTGAATACGGCATCGATCTTAAGCCGGATGATCCGGTAGCCAAGCAGGTTCTGGGCACTATCAAAGAACTGGAGAGCCAAGGCTTTGCCTTCGAAGGGGCCGATGGTTCCCTGGAAATTCTGATCAAAAAGGCCAAGGGTCACTGGAAAAAGTATTTCGACGTGCTTCGCGCCCGCGTCATTGTTTCGGTGTCGAATAACAAAGAACCGCAATACAGCGAGGCGGTGGTGATGGTGAAAACACCGGATGGCGACGTTCACTACGCAGTGGCTGAAGGGAATGGGCCGGTGAATGCGATGGATAAAGCGTTCAGGCAGGCTTTGGTGAAATATTACCCCGAACTCAAGGAAGTGAAATTGCTCGATTTCAAGGTGCGCATTTTGGACGAAACCGAAGGCACCAGCGCCAAAACAAGGGTGCTCATCGAATCGGGCGATGAGGATGGGAACAAGTGGGGGACGGTCGGTGTCTCCGAAAATGTGATCGAAGCGAGCTGGCAGGCCTTGATCGATTCCATCGACTACAAATTACATAAGAAACCCGCCAGAAAGAAGTGAAAACGAGCCACTTTTCCCTGACGGATGTCGGCCTCCGCAGGCAGAATAACGAAGACTCAATACTGGTAGACGGGCGGTTGGGGCTGTTTCTTCTGGCCGATGGCATGGGAGGGCACAACGCGGGGGAGACCGCCAGCCGGTTGGCCGTTACCAGCATTCAAAAATTCTTTGAGGAATACGAGAACGCCTCGGAGGAAGTCATCGATCAACTTCAGCCTTTTCCCAATGAATTGCCGCTTCCCGGCAAGAAACTGATTTATACGATCATCCGTGCCAATACCATCGTTACCGAGTCGGCCGATCTTACCCCTGAATATCGCGGAATGGGCACCACCATTGTGGCGTTACTTGTCTCCCAAAACAGCATATTTGCCGCGCATGTCGGCGACAGCCGCATATACCTCCGGCGCGCGGAAGAGTTCAACCAGATTACTGAAGACCATTCGGTTTTTTTTGAGGAACTTAAAAAAGGTTTTTTGACCCGCGAACAGCTTGATCAATTGCCGTTCAAGAATCGCCTAACCCGGGCATTGGGGCATATGGGCAAGGCCAAAGTGGATATGAAGGTTATTCCGCCACATAAGGGGGATGTATTCCTTCTCTGTTCCGATGGCCTGACCGACATGGTGGATGATGGCGCCATCGGCGAGATCATCCACCAACACCATAAAGACCTTGAGGAGTGCGCCCATGTATTGGTTGAATCGGCAAAGGCCCAGGGAGGCGCCGACAACATTTCCATAGTGTTGCTCAGGGTGGACGAGCTGTGACCTGGCAATGATACAATCGGAGGCGTATGCTGGATCAGGCGGATAAGGGCGATTTTGACAACCTGGTGAAATTGGTTGTGAATGTGCTGGACGCTTTTACGGTGGCATTCTTTCTTAAAGGGGAGGATGACGAAGAGTATCGTCTCTTCATATGGTTCAGCTTGGGAGATACTATTAATCCCGCCGCCTCTTTTTTCCCCGGACAGGGAATCATAGGCTGGGTGGCCAAAGAGCGCAAATCGATCACGGTGAAGGAATTCTCACACGATACCGCCACCCTGAAGCTCTACAATACCCAGGAAAATCTTAAATCTTTCATGGCCGCGCCTGTGATGCGCGGCGAACGGATGATCGGTGTGCTGACCGTTGACAGCAAACGGCAGTATGTGTTCACGGAAAAGCACCAAAAACTGTTGCAGGATTTTGCCGCGATATTTGCCCAGGAAACGGTTCGCCGGGAGGAACGGTGGAACCTGTGGCAGGAGGCCGGAAACTTGGAAGCAATACAGGAAGTAGTGTGCGAAATGGCGGCCGCGGAAAAAATGACGCACATTGTCGCGGCTCTGTATCAGAACATCAACAAGCTTATACCCAATGAAAAATTCATTTTTGCCCTGAAAGCTTCGGAAGAGGGAAAGTTCCACATCCTTGCACGGGGAGAAGAGGGGGGCGACGAATTACGAAAAGTTCCATTGGATATGGACCATTCGCTTATGGGCTGGGTTGTAAGGAAAAACAAACCGCTTAACCACCATGTTCTGGGGGAAACCAGGCAAGAATTCGAATTGGACGGCGGTGAGCGACGGGAATACCGCTCGTTTTTAGGCGTGCCAATGGTGGTCCGAAAGCATGTGATTGGTGCGCTGGGAGTGCTAAGCGTCCGGCCAAACGGTTTTACCGCCGCCGATGAGCGGATATTGGCAATCCTTGGATCGGTGGCGGCGTCCTACGTGGCAAGCTCGTATGCCTATGGTATCAGCCTCATTTCACGCAAGGTCGATTCACTCACCGGCTTGGGAAACTATCTTTATCTTAATGAGAAAATCGGTCAGCTGGGCGAGGTGCGGGGTGCGCTGTTGGCTCTGGATATACGCGATTTCAGCCGCGTAACACGCGACTTCTCGGTGGGGGCCGCCGATAACGCACTGATGGAAATTGCCAGCTTTTTTAAACGGGTGGTGGATAAAAGCGGATATGTGACCCGTTATTTCGGGGATGTGTTCCTGATTTTTTTGACGGATCATTCGCGCGATGATGCATTAACCGCCGCCTCAAACCTTTTGGATCTGCTGAAGGCCAAGAACTTTTTTATAGATGATAAAAAGACAGTATTTGAAGGTAATATAGGCGTTGCGTTTTATCCTGATGACGGCAAGGACGGCAATGAGCTTATTAAACATTCGTTCGGGGCGCTGAGGGAAGCTCGGCAAACGGCTCAGTCCGTGGTTCCCTGGAACGGCAATATGAAAGGTGATGCCTGAAATGACCAGCCCAAGGGCCTCTGTCGATTTCTGGCAAAAGATACGGGGTTACTTTGCCACTGACCTGGCGATGGATCTGGGAACCGCCAACACGCTCATTCATGCCCGGGGCCGGGGAATTGTTGTAAACGAACCTTCCGTCGTGGCAGTGGATCAGCGTACCAAAAAGGTGGTGGCTATCGGCATCGCCGCCAAGCAGATGTACGGCAAGACGCCCCAGGATATTGTCACCATCCGGCCGCTTAAAGATGGCGTAATAGCCGATTTCGACGCGGCGAAAATGATGATCTCCGGTCTGATTAAAAAGGCGAACATCCGTTCACTGTTCATCAAACCCAAAATCATTATTGGCGTTCCCTCCGGCATCACGCAGGTGGAAAGAAAAGCGGTGATCGAAGCGGCACAGGAAACAGGCATGAGCGCTGTTTATCTCATTGAGGAGCCTATGGCCGCGGCGATTGGCACAAACATGCCGATTCACGAATCGCGGGCCAATCTTATTGTCGACATTGGCGGCGGTACTACCGAAGTGGCAATTATTTCCATGTTCGCCACCGCATATAGCGAATCCATACGGGTGGCAGGAGACGAGTTGGATGAGGCAATTGTCGCCTACATCCGCCGTGGGTTTGGTCTTGATATCGGCATTTTCGAGGCTGAACGTATCAAAATACATATTGGCTCCGCTTTTCCCCTCGATACGCCACTGGAAACAGAAGTAAGCGGACGTGATACGGTAAACGGCTTGCCTAAAAAGATGACGGTGACCGACACGATGATCCGTGAGGCGATCAATGAACCTATCAAAGCCATTGTGGATTCGGTGCACCGTTCCATGAACGGCATTTCACCGGAAATGGCGGCTGATGTCTGCAGTCGCGGGGTGGTGCTTGCGGGCGGTGGAGCGCTGATACGGGGCCTTGGAAAGCGCCTGACCGGTGAGCTTGGTTTGTCGGTATACCGCTCGCGCGATCCGCTCACCTCGATTGTCCGAGGGGCGGGGCGTGTGTTGGAGGAATTCGATACCTACAAACGCGTTATTGTTAACTGACTTTAAGCTTTTTACCTCCAAGTGTGCCAAAAGGTACACCTCACCTTCCATAGAGAA
>JAKAGL010000041.1 GCA_021815535.1 bacterium | reverse complement strand
ACCCATTACCCCACAGCAGACATGCGTATATGTCGGCTTGGCGTTCATATTTGGCATCGCTAAAAGAATCGTCATAACCACGCGCACCCATTTTGTAGTCAAATGCAAAATGGCCGTTTTTGATAGTTACGTCGATCTGCCCTTGAAGAAGAGCATTATCTTTAGTGCATCCCTTCCCGTTTTCGTCAACGTAAAGGGTCATTTCGGGTATGCCGCCACGAACTTCGGGGAGGACTCGATTGAATGCCGCCAGTTCCGCAGCATCAACCGGCAACTTGCCGTATAGGGCGCCCTCAAAAACCTGATGCAACCGTGTGCCCTCGCGGGTTAAGGCGTTACCGCCATCACACCCGTCAACCGCTTGCAGTTTGTACGCCATCGGACACGATTCAAACGCCGATATGCTGGATTGTCGGTATGGGCGAAAATTGTTAGATTTCATCGAACAGTTCCCCCGATGTCTTGTGCGCCGGTAAAGTAACCAGCATCTTCTCATATGTCTTTTTGATGCTGGCGGGTTTGTGATTGTCCTGTTTCAACCAAACGGATATTGCCTCCGCCGCCAATTCGTCATGTTCACGCATCGCTGGGAGCATTCGCTCTATTTCAGCGATCATTTCGGCATTACTAATCGGTTCATCGGTCGGCTCGTCAACCGGCTGCGGATCAGCCGATACCTTTTGCAATCGGCGCGGAGCCACCTCTGCGGGTGTCGCCTGATCCATTTCTTCCGGCGTGTAAAGACCGGTAATAGTGAACGCCTTACGAAGCGCGGTAGATTCAGCGACTTTGAGCAACATAACGCGCGGCATTTTTTTCCAAAGCTGGTTCGCGCCGCCGCCGTACTCTTCAATGAATACCGTACTGGTGAACGGATGTTCCATATCCTTCCGGTACACGCTGATCGTGCATGATTCCAACCGCCCATCCTTGTCATAGGTGTATTCAGGCTTGCTCATGCCGTTGAATTGCCCCGACCGATGGGCAATAAGAAGAAGGCCATCGCGGCTCGTGAAAATCTGCGCTGGGCTGTTGCCATATTTAATGCACCATATTTGACGCGCGAGCGGGTCAAGCCCGTAGTTGTTGGCAAGGTGCATCAACAACTTAAATTCCGTATCGGATGCGCCTTTCGCCGCAATATTCTTTATGAGCTGATACTCTTCGCTGGCGACCGTCGCGCCTTCCTTCTTGACAACTGCATTTTCCATGACTAATATCTCCTTATTCGATTCGATCCATCCCACTGAACCCCCGGCCAGGGGTTCGTTTATTTAGGCTTCTTTGAAACAGCCCACCACGGCCATGAACAAGTAATCTTTGATCTGCTGTTCACGAGGCAATTCGGAATACGCCACGCAACAGGGGTGCTCTTTTTTGTCAGCGTCCTTGACCGGGCCGAATTTCCAGCCAGCCGCCAGTTTCTCGTTAAGCCAGTTGGTGTGCGATTCTTCCGGAGTGGCGTTGGGGTTGGCGAAGTGGAACTTCACCCCATTGATTGCAGATTCGCGCTGCCAGTCGGGGGCATCTTCCCATTTCGGCTGCGAGTTATCGCCAATGGACTGGCAATACGCTCGGTTGACCTCGTGAGCCAATTTTGCCGCTAAAGGCGCTTTGTCGCCATGTACAACAGTCTCTTCTTCCATAAATCTCCTTCCTTGAAAAATTGTTTTAGACAACCACCAGATCCAGTTTGTTCTCTTCGCGGTAGTCCTTCGCCGTCCGCTCCGCTTCTTCGTCCAGCAAAGCCGCTTCGCCCATCGTCATGTGCGTTTGCGGATGACTGCGGATGATGTAGCCCTGTTTGTTGAGCAGGTACACCATGTCGGCCGTCACCCGCTCTCTGTCGAGAAATCCAAGAATCTGCACCGGTTCGCCCGGCATCGCTTTCAATTTGCAGTAAGCACGATCTCTCATCTCAACATCTCCTTTAGTAAATCCTCAATATTCACCCCAGCCTGACGTTCACCCTCGGTAATTGCTGCGGTATCAATATCCCCGCTGATGTCGCTGACATCCCCTCTGATGCCGCTGACATTCCCTCTGATGCCGCTGACGTTCCCGCTGATGCCGCTGACATCCCCGTAGATGCCGCTGGCGTTCCCTCTGATGCCGCTGACATCCCCGTTGATGCCGCTGACATTCCCGTAGATGCCGCTGACGTTTCCGCTGATGTCGCTGACGTTCCCGCTGATGCCGATGACGTTCCCGCTGATGCCGCCATGCACACCGACCACCTTTTCGCCATCCCTGATGTAGTATGTATGCGCGTTTAAATAACCCAGTACCCGTTTCATCTCAACATCTCCTTTCCATTTCAGCGTCCATCGCTATGGAATCGCAGTGTTCACAAGTGCTGCTTCCATAGTTCGCCCCTCGCTTTTCGCACTTGCGGCAAACGGGGCGTGTATTTTCATTGCCGCAAACTTTGCAGCGTTCGTTTTCGTCAACCTTGCGAAAGGTGGAACAGATGGGACAGTAGGCTTTCATGCCGACACCCACGATAAAAAGGCGGGGGGCTTAACCAACTTCAGCCCCGCGCCGGGAAACCCCGCTATATATGGTTGGTGGGCGATTGTTCCCGATGCGAGCGCCCGCAAGGGCTTGGACAATAGGCCCGCATCAGGTAAAGATTCATTTGCCCCGGCAGGGAGGGTGTATCCTGCCGGAGCTTTGGGGAGGTACATGAAACCCGTCGCGGGTGTCGCGCGGCGGGTTCGGGGAGTGCCAGCCACCAAGCTGACAAGGGAGGATGAGTTTACATACTTACATACATATAGTTTCCCCAACTCCCCGATATTCATTTGTCGCCTCGAAACGAAAAGAATTCCGCGAACAAAAGCGGCTCTTCGTCCGCCAGTTTCCGCGCGAGATACGAAACAATGTTGTTATTGATCTTGAATCCGTCGCGTCCGGTATCCATCGCTTCCTGATACCGAATCCTCTCTACAATCGCTTTCGCGCCGTACCGCCGGATTCCCTTTGAATAAAGCTCGTAGGCGTACTTCCTGAAAAGCAGGTACACGCGGGGATGGTCGATAAGATATGCGTGCGGGTCGAACCTGTCCTGTGCGTCAAAGTAGCGCGTCAGGTCAAGTTGTACGGCTACGCCCATGACTGCGCTCCTAACGGATTTTGGAAATTAGGACTAAACCGGTGTATAATCCTGCGTGAGGAGTCACCATTGAAATCATTGCCAGAGTTGCGTTTATTCAAACCGGCCCCGCGATCGTTCCAGCTGCGCGTTAACGCATTTGGCACGGAGCCGGTTTTTTTGGCTTTAATGGTTGCGGGATCCCCTATTCCCGCTTTTGTGGAAATTCGCTTGAACGGGAAAGGAGATGCGTTATGGCCGAAGTAAGTGAAGAAGAAAATGCTGAAATCATTAGGGCGGTCGGACAAATGGTATCGGCAGCCGTTGGGAGGGGTCTGGCCGACCAACAAGGCGATAAAACCGCCGAACTCATTGGTAAAATGGCAGCCACCATCTATAACGAACTTTACAAGACGGTTCTGAAAGCTTAGAGCCAGAATGCCTAGCGAACCAGCGTCACCACCTGTGCACATTCGTATTGCACTGGCTGTTCTTCGCCATTTGCCCCCTTGCTGCGCCTCGCTACCAGCAGTGCGCATGTGCCATCGCATACCACCGGAGCTACAGAGGTTACAAAGAATGGGCATTTCAGCGGTTCCTTTTCCAGTTCTTCCAAAGTTCTCAGCATGGGATCCTCCATTGTTAAAGCCTCCCTCGCCGGGAACGAACGTTTGTCTGCAAGAACAAGTGAACGCAGAACCGGCGGGGAGGTTTGTTTCGTTTTTGGGAGTTACTTGTTCTTGCATGGGTACAGGATATTCACTTTATGAATAAAAGTCAATCTTTTTTTGAATATATTTTTTGAGCACCATGAAGGCGTTAAATCTCGCTCAAATGGGAGCGCGAATAAAAACCCTGCGCGGCGAAATATCTCAAGCTGATTTCGCTGGAAAGTTTGGAATCAGCCAAGTAGATGTGAGTCGGTTGGAGAATGGAAGTTTTAAAAATCCATCCATCGAACTTTTGCTAGAAGTGGCCGAGGTTACGAAATGTGACTTGGTATGGCTCATAACCGGAGTAGAGCCGGTGCGCATTGAGTTGGCCGATGATGAACGAAAACTCATAAAGGCATACCGGCGCGCACCGGGCAAAGACATTAAAGCTGTGCGCGCGTTATTAGAGATTGAGGATTAGGCGGATGGCCCGCGCTTCATTATTTTTACAGCGCAGAAACCGCCACCAAACTTTAAGCGAAAGAATCAGCCTCTCCATTGCCCCTCCATAATAGATGAAGAAAGTAATTTTTCTTCAAGTATATTTCGGTTTATTTTCGTTACTGCTAAATTACCCAAAAGGGTTATAGATATTTCTGTCGGGGGTGGGTAGGATGGTGGGGGAGGTTAAGATGAAAAAAATTGTACTGGTATTGATTCTCTTGGTGGCGATATTCTTCCCTTCCGCTTCTTTTGCCGGTGATTGGCAAGGGAATCTTAATTTCATCGGCGGATCGAGGGGGCTGAACAACAACTGGCAACCTGTCGAATCTCAGCCTGCTTTGGATATTCGCGTTGATTTCGGAGCCAAAGACTGGATAGCCAATATTGTGATCGGCATTTCAGCTTCCGCAAAAACCGCCGCCTGCACAAACACTTGGGATTGTCGTGGATCGCTTGCGGAATTTTATGTTGGCGGTCAAAAATATTTCTCCGTTACCGATGCTTTTAACCCATACATAGGTCTTGGAATTTCCTCAGTAAGCGCAAAAGCGGAATTTGCATCCTACTACAACAAGGTGGAATATATCGAAAACACCACTGGATTCTTTATACAGGGCGGAGCAATGTGGCGACTGGGGGCGTTGAATCTTGGACTGGACTTGCGCATATTAACTGGGGCAAAGTTCAGCAAAGATTTAAAAGGTCTCGAAGATGCAAACTATGCCCAAGCCGGATTTTTGATAGGGTACAACTGGTAGCCCGGTAGCATTGACTTCCTAGCGCCGAAGAACGCGCCCTGCTTGAGGCGTACCGTAAGGCCAACGACAAGGACAAGCTCACCGTCAAACTGGCGCTGGATTTGCTTCCGCAGGAAAATATTGCTAAAATCAAGAACGGAGAAATTAAGAAATGAACGTGGCCATCTTGGATAGGGATTTTGAATGGCTGGAGCGCCATGTGCGCCCCATAAGAGCCGTCTCCATATTGTCCGCAATAGGAGACATTTTCATGATGCCGTGGCGGTTCTTCTCTGTTTACAGGATGTCCATCAAGGTGCTCGCCGAGATGGAAGGCTATTCAAATCCACAACAATTGACTGGTGATGTGGAGAAATTCTTGTTCAAATGGCGCGAAACCCGCGACAAGCTGATAAGCGCCAAATATCCGGAATTTTTCATAAAATGGGCCGATGCTGTATGCGACCGGACCGAAAATCTTCTGGAAAACATCGCCATTGCCGGAGATGGCGGAATTCAGCGCATGGCGCGTGAACTGCACGACCAAACGGCTCGGCAACATGCCGGGATTCACTGAAAACACAAGGCCCGACTGCTTCGTTCGCCAGCTTAACGGGCTTGAGGAAAAATATCCCGGGACGGAAAGCGAAGTGGCGGGGGCCATCAAATCGCTTTTGTCCAACCCTTTCATCGGCGACAGGCTTCAAGGATTTGGGACCTTTCACGTCAGAAAAATGCGCATCGGCCTAAAATCCCACAATATGAGCAAGAGCGACGGCCTCCGTTGCGTGTTCATGATTCACGAAAATCTAAAAATACTGACCATGATCGCTATCTGGAAAAAAGGTTTTTACAAGAAAGAAGCGGACGCCGCCGCGATGATAAGGGTAAATTTTTCGTCTACAGCTACAACCGAAGGCGCACCTTGATGATCGCCGCATCCTTCTCGCTGCACCACAGAAACCCCCACCACACCCCGAACGACTGCAAAACCCGTTTGAGCATCTTTCCCTCCACGGAAAGCAAAGCGCGGGATCAGCGGCGTTGCAACGGCCCGCACCGGACACCCTTATATATTCGGTTTTCTTTCGTGAAAAGTAAATAACCCTTTGGGGTTATAGATTTTTTTCCGGGAAGGGGTAAAATTGTGGGAGGAGGTTGGGAGTGAAGAAAATCTTTTTCTTGATTATGCTGCTTTCGATTCCTTCGGCATCGTTTGCGCAAAATCCATATGCGCAAAATCCATACGTTTTGGACTTTAGCGGCCTGAATCAAGGCTTATCCTCTTTGGCTGGTGCCATTGGCAGACGCAAGGCAGAAGAACAATACAGAAAAGCATTGGAGGATTATAAAAAAGAACTTGATGCAGCGGAGCAGGAAAAAATTGATTGGAACATTTACGAACAATCGGTGGATACTTTAAATTTCTTAACCCCTTCGGAAAAATTCATGCGGAAAGCAAAGACATTTGAGAAAGTTTATAACGACCTTAGATATGATGCGTTCGACTATATTCTCCATAACCTAACATATCAAGCCAACCATTTAGAAAAGGAGTCCCCATGAAAACTTTACTTACGTTTGCGCTTGTTCTCATTTCTACCATCGCATTTGCAAGAGATCAGTATGTCCACGGATATTCTAGAAAAGACGGCATCTACGTCGCACCGTACACCCGCTCCGCACCGGACAACTCCTACAACAACAATTACAGCACCAAAGGAAATTACAATCCGTACACCGGCCAAAGCGGAACCAACTCCCGCACATGGAACGACCGCACGCCGGAGTACAACCAGAAGACCTACGGCAATCCCGGTTATGAAAACAACGGCGGCAGTTACGGAAACGGTGGAAATGATGGAAATAGCGATGATGAATAATATCCCATCGTGCGGATGCGATTAAGGAAATGAACAAATGAAAAAACTTATCTTCCTTGCCGTTATTCTCGCTTTTGCCTTCACCGCCGAAGCGCGTGGTGGAAGAGGTTACGGAACCGGCAGTAATCCGCGGAGTCATGCCGTAAAACCGTACATCAAGAAAGATGGTACTTATATTGCCCCACACCGCGCCACGAATCCAAACAAGACCAAGAGTGACAACTACAGCGCAAAGGGAAACATCAACCCTTATACTGGCAAAGAGGGCGGGAAGTGATTTGACTTCCCCCTTTTCCCCTGCTAGATTGTAGCCATCGTTCCAGCCGCGCCTTTAATAAGGGCGCATATGCCTTCTCCAAACTGTGTTATCCCGTTCGCCAGCCGCAAAATATCCACGCTCGTTGGAAATTCTCATTTAAAGCCCATTCCCAACTTTATCGACTATGCGGCTGATGAAGAAGGGAATATCTGGTCTTTAAAGTGTGGGAAAATAAAAAAACTGAGGCTTGCGCTATCCCGCTATGGCTATCTAAGGGTTCTTCTTTGCGGACACAGTGGTCACAAATTTGTAGCCGTGCACAGAATGGTTTTGCTGGCATTTCGTGGTGAAGGATTGCCAGGGCAAGAATGTAGGCATATTGACGGCAATAGGGTAAACAATCGAATTTCTAACTTGGCATGGGGTACAAAAAAAGAAAATTGCGCAGATCGCGTAATTCACGGAACCGCACCGATAGGGAGCAGAAACGGAAATTGCAAACTTAACGATTCTGATGTTTTGGAAATTATCTCGCTTTTGAAATCCGGCAATAGCTTGGCATCAATAGGCAGAAAATTCGGAGTTAATAAAACACTCATTCATAAAATAAAAAAAGGCGAGAATTGGACTCACCTTACGGGCATCAACATATGAACCCGCTTGACTTCCCCGGCAACGCCGTGCAGTTCGAGGCGTTCAATATTAAACCGTCTGCAAGCAAAAAAGACGATGTGCCCTATTATCGCCTTACGCTTGAAGTTAAAAAAACGGCGTGGGAGAAATTTCAAGATGCGACATTAAAGGGCGCGACTTTCGCCATTGTCTGTAACCGCGTTGATTTTGACAACGAAGCCGCGCAAGCCGCGACGCCAATTACGGCTGCAGAAAAACCCGCCGAATCGAAACCGCCAACCGGCCCAAGATGCAGGGAGGCCATCGGCTTGGTGAACGAACCGGATTTCTGGGCGTTCATGGGTGAGCAAACGTCGTACAAGGCAGACAAAAGCATGAAGCGGCACATAACGGGGATGGTTGGCAAGGAATTTACCAGCAAGCGGCAATTAGATACCGACGATGGTGCATTTTTTGCCGCGTTCTGCGAGTTAAAAAAGGACTACCGAAAATGGCAGGCGGCAAATGGTTCGTAATAAAACCGCCCCCCTTTACCCCTCACCCGTTTCACCGTATGATGGCGAAATGGGTGTCAGGGTGTATCAGCGCAAAAGCGCAGCGGGGCTAGAATCGCGCTTTTTCCTATACTACCGATATGATAAGCAGACATGGCGGGTATTTAAAGACCCCGCCGGGTTTCCGTTCGCCTCGAAAAACGCGGCCAACGCCATAGCCATCCAGATCAACGCCGAAATCCTGCAAAAGTGCCACAACCCCTACAAATACCAAGCCACCACCGGCAAACGCTGGCTGTTCAAAAACCAGATAAACATATGGCTTAACGATAAGCGGGAGGTGAATAAGCCCTCAACAATGGCGAGCTATGATTCCTATGCCCGCCTATACATCATCCCCTTCTTTGGAGCGATGGACGTCTCGGAAATCAAAGCCTTTCACTGCATGGAATTCTTGAAGACACTCCCCAATGATATGGCTCCGATTTGCAAGCGGGTGATCCTTGCTATCTTGACGGCGTTTTTGAATCACTGCGCCAAGGCGGAAATTATCTCGAAAACCCCCGCGGTGCCTCATGTTCATGTTCCCGACCGGGGCATACGATGGGCGGATTACGATGCCCAAAACCGGATTCTGGCCAGAGTGCCGGAAAAACACAAGGCCATAATCCATTTTGCCATGCGCCACGGCATGAGAATCGGGGAAGTGCGCGGCCTGATGGTCAAGGACATAGACTTCCAGCGCAATACGATCACCGTACAGCGCCAGTTGACCAATTACGGGCTTTCCTCCACAAAGACCGGCAAAGTGCGCGTATTGCCCTTGCACCCTGAATTGGCCGGCGCCTTATTTGCCCTCTGCCATAATCAGCTTCCTGATGCTTTTGTCTTCACGTTCCGAGGTAAGCCATACGTCCATGCGTCGCTTTACAAGGTAGCGATGACGGCGATAAAGGCGGAGGGGTTGAAGATAACCCCTTATGAACTGTTCAGGCACAGTCTTCTTACCCAGGCGGCCGTCAGGGGAATTAATCCACTGCTCATCCAGCAGTACGCCGGACATTCAAACATGAACACCACGAAAAAATATATGGACATGACGGCGCTGAATCTTGTCTCGGTTCAGAGTACCGCGCCGGTGGTGGATCTGTTTTCAAAGGACAAAAAAGAGGTTAAAAACTCTTGATGTTGCACTGGAATGTTGCACTGGATTTACACTGGACGGCATTAAGTAATTGAAGAATATACCCCAATGATGTTTGAACTGTTCATGAGCCTGCGCTACCTCAAGGCAAAACGGCGGCAGGCTTTTATCTCGCTCATCACCTGGATATCGGTCGGCGGCATCGCCGTGGGGGTGATGGCGCTCATCGTCGTCATCTCCGTCATGACCGGCATGCAGAACGAACTGCGCGACAAGATCCTCGGCACCTATTCGCACATCGTCATCCTTAATTCTTTCGAATCCAACATTAAGGATTACGGCGCGGTGGTTCAAAAAGTGAAAGAGAATCCCCACGTCAAGGCCGCCGCGCCCTACATCTACGGCGAGATGCTGGTCTCTTCCGAAACCCGCTCGGCGGGGGCGGTAATGCGCGGCGTCGACCCGTCAACCGAGGCGGAAGTCACCGACCTGCGTCAATACATGCGTGACGGCGACATGAAGGCCGCCCTCACCACAAAGTTCCAGGATGGCGAGTTCACCCGCAACGGCGTAATATTGGGCGACGCGCTGGCCCACACCCTCAGCCTGAAGGTGGGCGATACGGTGAGCCTCATCAGCCCCAAAGGGCACATGACGCCGATGGGGATGGTGCCGAAGATTGAAAAATTCCGCGTCGCGGGGCTGTTCCATTCCGGCATGTTCCAGTATGACAGCGGCATGGTGGTGGTATCGCTGGCCTCCGGGCAGGAGTTCATGAACATTCCCGGCCGCGCATCGGGCGTGGAAGTGAAGGTGGACGACATCTATGCCGCCGCCGATATCGCCCGCCAACTTGAAAAGGCCCTCGGCGTCCCCTACTACGCGCGCGACTGGATGGAGATGAACCAAAACCTTTTCTACGCGCTCAAGCTTGAAAAGGCGGCCATCTTCATCATCCTGGTGCTCATCGTCTTTGTGGCGGCGTTCAACGTCGTCAGCACCATGATTATGGTCGTAATGGAGAAAGGGCGCGACATCGCCATCCTGAAATCGATGGGGGCCACGCGGCGGGTGATCTCGCGCATCTTTTTCCTGGAGGGCTTCCTGATCGGCCTGATGGGAACCGTGGTGGGAAATATTCTGGGCTACGGGCTGTGCATCGCACTGCAAAAATACCAGTTCATCAAGATCCCGTCGGATATCTACAACGCAAAGACCCTTGCGGTAACGATGGATCCAAAGGATTTTCTGGTCATCTCCGCCAGCGCGCTTGTCATCAGCGCCCTTTCGGCGGTTTACCCCGCGTGGAACGCCAGCCGCCTCGATCCCGCCGAGGCGCTACGCTACGAATAGGTTTCCGCCCTTGCGCGTGAAAACAATGACCTTGTCCAAAATCACGTCAACGTCATAACCGGCGATATCGCCCAACACCTCCAGCGAGCGGTAGCCGAAAAACGTAACATGCGTCGGGTCGTCCTTGTACCACCACTCTTTGAACCGCGCGGCGGCGTCGGGCGCGTTGACGAACGCCTCGGTCAATAACGTGGTGAACAGCATAATGCCGGCGGGGGCCAGCACTTTTTCCATCTCACGCAGCTCTTCCCAGAGGTTCGGCAAATGCTCGATGACCTCTACGCCGATAATCGCGTCGAATTTATGCGGATAAGACTGCGCTTTCAAAAAACCGTGCACCATCGGTTCCAGCGGCGTGCAGTCCACCCCCCGCCTCCGCAATTCATCGGTGAGCGCGCCGCTTCCCGCGCCGAAATCGAGCACGTGGCGCGGCTCGTGATACCGCCGGATGATCTGTAAGATCGCCTCCGCCTGCCCTTTCCAGAATTCGTCCTGCTGGTTGCCCCACTGCGCCTTGTAGTGCTTTTCCTGATCGGGCGCCTGCGCGATCTCGTCGGTAAAGATCAGCGAGCAGTTACCGCAACGGTAAAACGTGCGGCTGTCCCGGTAAAAAACCGACGAGCCCCTGTTGCACACACGGCATGGCGATTTTGTCACGATTCACCCCTCCAGCAGCGATGAAATGTCGACGGCCGGAATATCGGCGGGATTGGCGAACTGGCCGAACTGCGCGTTTCCCGCCCCCCGCAACAGCAGTTGAATAGGAATATTCATCCCGCGGTTTCCCACAAACCCGCTGATCGGAAGTTCCGGCCAGTGAAGTATCTGCGAATGGTCGAGGCAGTGCCAAAACGCCTGCTCGTAATTCACCCATGGTATCTCACGGAACAGATACTCCCGCTGAAACGCGCCGCTTTGCACGATCCACGCGGGGTCGGCTATGAAGCACTGCGTGGCGACCCCCATCAGGTAGTTGCCGTTCCCCTGATTGGCGGCGAACAACGGATGGCCCACGGCATCTTTTGAATCCCGCATCGGCCTGCCCAGAAGTTTCGCCAGCATCTTCCGCCCGCTTGCTTCCAGCGCGGCAACGCCGCCGTCGATCATGAAATCGCCGTCAATGAAGTACCGCCCGGTCAGCTTGAAGCACCAGCGGTGCCCGCGCGCGTGCGAAAGGTGCAGTCCGTCGCGCACCAGCGCCGCCTCTCCCGCGTTCTTGCCGGGGTTGACGGTGCATCGCAGAAAAAGCGTCCGCTCCGGGCAAAATCCCATAATTTTCTCGGTCGGTATTTTATCCGGCGGCGAGTTATCGGCAATGATCAGTTCATACGGCTGGCTGATGTGGTGTTTCACGGCGAGGATGCTGTTCACCAGCTCTTCCACCCGCGCGCCGAATATCTCCTTCGTGATCCCTTCGTACCAACAGGTGCTGGTGAGGAGCACGCCGATCATTTCCGCTCCGCGTAATCAAGCGGGTCTTCGATGCCCGCCTCTTTAAATCCCTTCAGGCGAAGCAGGCAGCTATCGCACCGGCCGCACGATCTCCCATCCGGCGTCGGCGAGTAGCAGCTGTGCGTCAGGCTGAAATCGACGCCGAGGGCGTCGCCTATCCTGAATATCTCCGCCTTGGTCATGCCGATGAGCGGGGTGTGGATCTTTATCGCCTGCTTCCCTTCCACCCCCATCTTGGTGGCCAGCCGCGCCATCGCCTCGAACGCGGCGATGAAATCCGGCCGGCAGTCGGGATAGCCGCTGTAGTCCAACGCATTCACGCCGATGTAGATGTCGCCCGCCCCCAACGATTCGGCCCAGCCCAGCGCAAGCGAA
>JAKAGL010000290.1 GCA_021815535.1 bacterium | reverse complement strand
CGGCGGGGCCGATGCCTCGGCCGCAGCCCAGGCCGCCTTGATGACGGCCGTTGAGTTGCCCCCCATCACGCCCATATTCGGCCCCAATGATTGGCTTTTGGCCCGCTGCCGTCCGGCAAATTTTCCGCAACGGCGCATCGCGGCGTTGGCCGCGCTGGTGGCGGATGGCTTCAACGCCGGTGAATTGCAACGCCGCTTTGCCGGATTGCCGCTGGATGCCTCAGCCGTCCACGCGCGCAAATTCGCGCGCGGCATATTGGGATCGTTCACGGGCATCGCCGATCCTTTTTGGGATTCGCGGTATGCCTTCGCCAAACAAACCAAAAGCCCGAAAAAGCTGGTCGGCGCCGACAAAGCGGTCTCTATCGCCGCCGATTGCCTCATCCCCTTCCTGCTGGCGGTATCCCGCACGGAAAACGACCTCGATCTGGAACAGCGTTTGGTGCTTTTTTACCACGCACTGCCGATCCCCTCTTCCAGCGCGGTTCTCGATTTCATGCGCAGAACGGTGCTGGGGCGTGATGCCGTGTTTGCTCCCCGCTCGGTATGCCACCAGCAGGCGTTGTTACAGGTCTACAAGGATTTCTGCCACGCCGCCCCCGCCGGTTGCGCCGGTTGCCCGTTCGTTGAATACCTCAAAACCCTCGGCGCCGCAAAAGGCTCGCACTGACTTTTTTGCGTCCCCGCCGAAACCCTGATCAGCGGTACCGGCGCCCGCCGATCCCCTTCCGGCATTTTGGTTCTCCGCGCACCATCCGCCATTCGTATGGTAAAATTTAGCTGATGAGAATATTGGGGGTGGACACCTCCTCCCGCAGAGGAAGCGTGGCTGTAATTGACGGCAAAGCCGTGGTGGGGGAAATGTCATCCGACGGCGCCGCATCTTTTTCCCGCCAACTGCTTGGCATGATCGAAAGCCTTTTGGCCCGTCACGCGCTTTCCATAAAGGATCTCGACGCCATCGCCGTCTCCGCCGGGCCCGGTTCGTTCACCGGTATCCGTATCGGGCTGGCCACCGCTGGCGGCATCTCGCTTGCCACCGGTGTGCCGGTGGCCGGTATCAGTTCGCTGGAAGCCGTCGCCTGCGCGGCGGTGGCCCGCGGCCGCATCGCCGCCGCGCTTGACGCCGGTGGCGGCAACGTATACCACGCGTTGTTTGATGCCGGAGCCGATGATCTCACACGCATCACTCCCGATGCCTGTTCGCCCCGGGCGGCTGTCGCCGGAGAAACCGGCCCGCGTGCCGGCGACGGATGGCCGGATGCGCCAACACTGAACATCTCCGTGGCGGCTGGCGCGGCATTGCGCGCCGGCCAACTGCTGGCTTGCGGGGCGTCGATGGAAACATTGCGCGCCGCGCCCAACTACATCCAGCAATGCGCCGCGGAAAAAAACCTCAATCTTTTACCGGAGGGATGAGCCATGTTGAGTTCCATTGAAAAAGACCCCCGCTTCGAACACCTGTACCAGCACAACGATGCGTTCCGGCAACTGACGGACGAACATAAACAGCTCAAACGCGAGGTGGTAAAGCTGGAAAAAGCGTTCTACCTCGGCCCCGACATGGATAGTAAAATGCAAACGCTGAAAAAACAGAAACTCGATATAAAGGACAGGCTGAAGGCGATGCTGGAGGAAGTGCCGCGGTGAAAAATCAGGGAAAAGCCGGGATGAACGGCGGCGGACACCATCATCACGGGAAAAAGGGAAATTGCAAAAAGACCCTTACCCAGATGTCGGAGTACGTGGATGACGATCTCAAGGGGCCCGGCCGGAAAAGCCTTGAAAGCCACCTTGCCAATTGTAAAGCATGCATGGCGGTGCTCAACACCCTGAAGAAAACCATCGAGATATTCAGGGTCAGCACCCCCCGCATGACCAAAGCGATGGCCAAAGATATACGGGTGGGCATAAAACACGAGATCGCCGCCGCCGAAAGAAAAGGGAAATGATGATGGAACACGATGCCTGCGAACGCCCCGCGTTTCCCCCGGACGCCGCGCTTGTCAAAAAGATCATCACGCAAAGCAAAACCGTCGCCGTAGTCGGCATATCCAAAAAAGAGGAGCGCGACAGCTACCGCGTGGCGGCCTACCTTAAAGACCACGGCTACACCATTATCCCCGTGAATCCTCAGGCCGACGAGATCCTGGGGGAAAAATGCTACGCCGCCTTGGCGGACATCCCGTTCGCCGTCGACGTGGTGGATGTGTTCCGCAACCCCTCCGTCCTGCCGGCGCTGGCGGATGAGATCGTCGCCCTCGAACGCCGCCCCAAGTACGTCTGGTTCCAACTGGGCGTAGTGAATAACGACGCCGCGCAAAAGATCAGCGGCGCCGGCATCGGCGTGGTGCAAAACCTCTGCATCAAGATAGAGCACAGCCGTCTGGCCTGAGCCGGACGGCCGTAATTTCTTCCCGGCACTAATGAAATTTACCCCCCAACTGAAACGGTTTTAGTATAGGATTTACGCGTGAAAACAAAAGAGATACTGGCGCTGTATAAAAAACATGTGGCCCCCAACTACGGGCGGGTGCCGCTGGCGATACTTTCCGGCAAAGGCTCGGAAGTAACCGATCCCGAAGGAAAGAAATACCTCGACATGGCGGCGGGCATCGCCGTCAACGCCATCGGCCACGCGCCGCAGGCGGTGGTGAAGGCGCTGAAACAGGCCGCCAGACTTATGCACACCAGCAACCTCTTTTATACGCTGCCGCAGGGGCTTTTGGCGCGGGATCTCACCAAGCTGGCGTTCCCCTCGCAGGCTCTCTTCGTCAACAGCGGCGCCGAAGCGGTGGAATCGGCCCTCAAGCTGGCGCGCAAATACCACCACGACAAGCAGAACGGGCGGTTCGAGATCATCTCGATGCTTGGCTCGTTCCACGGGCGCACCTATGGCGCGCTTTCCGCCACCGGCCAAGCCAAGTACCAGAACGGCTTCGCGCCGCTGGTGCCGGGTTTCTCGCATGTTCCCTACAACGATCTTGCCGCCCTGCAAAAAGCC
>JAKAGL010000289.1 GCA_021815535.1 bacterium | reverse complement strand
AGTATTACGGCGTACTCGGCGGCACAGGCGCACTCCGGGTTGAGACGCAGGGCCTGGTAGATACCTCGACCCACCATATCGTAGTCCGCTGTCCCGCTCTCCTCGGCAACCGGGAAATCCTCTTCCAGGAGCGGAACGGGAGGTTTTCCCTCCCAGGGGATTTGGACCCGGCCGTCGCGGCCGGTCAGCACATAGCCGGCAGGCGGCGTGAAATAGCGGATGCCGTCCAGCGGCGTCGGTGGTTGCTGCGTCATCGTAATTCCTCGTTATAAAGTAATCCTGAGCTTATAAGTCACTCTAAGCAAAGTACAACTCATACGCCTCAATATCCCCAATCCTCATGCCCTACTGGTAATCTGTTTAATTCATCTTTGTGGAAACGCCACTTGGGCATGAACTCATTCATCAGCGCTATGAATCGATCATTATGGTTTCTTTCCAGCAAGTGCACCATCTCGTGAACTACGATGTATTCCAGGCATTCGGAAGGCTTCTTGGCCAGCTCCAGATTCAACCAGATTCGCCTGGCTTCGCGGTTACAGGTCCCCCATCTTGTTTTCATAATTTTGATGCCGAACTCGTTCACCTGAACGCCCAAACGTTCTTCCCACTTGGCAATAAGGGGCGGCAGTATCGTTTTTAGTTGCCGTCGGTACCATTCCGCCAAAATGGTCTTCATTTTTTCCTTGTTGGCACCGGGCCTCACATACAGCTCCATTTTGCTGTGTTTCAGTTCCACTCGGGGCGCTTCGTCCCGCTCGATTACCTTTAACAGATATCTCTTGCCGTTAACGTAGTGACTCTCTCTATTGAGAAACTCCCGTGGCGCTTCGCGTTCCTGCTTTCTCAATTTCTCTTGTTGCTTCCTGATCCAGGGCAACTTGGAGATCAGATAAATCCGAATGGTATCCATATCCATTCTCAGCGGCGCTGCAATACGAACCCTGCCGCTAGGCGGGTAAACGCTCAAGTGGATATTTTTGATGTCCTTTGACACCACGTCCACGGTGATAGAGCCAAGAACCAGCCGGTTCATATCAGTATTCACCCTGCTCTTTGATGATTGGAAAAATACGCTCAACCTCACCGGCATCACCAAGAATTTCAAAGAGCATGCCCTTAACAACCTGTTCTTTGGTATTGTTATCTTTCCAATTATCCGGGCTGTAGGTTATTACGGCTTCATGCACGGCAAGCGCCAGCTTTTCATCTTTGCCCAGGTTGTTAAAGAGCCTCCGTTTGGCAGGGGTATTTAACGCCTCCGGCGCGGGGTCGGCTTTGCCTGCACTCAGCTTATTAGCGAGTTCAGCGATTTTTTTCAAATACTCTTCGTATTTATCCGCATTCTCCTTGCGGAACCGAATAATCTGATCAAGCAGTTTGGACATCTCTTCAAAGAACGCTGGGTCAAACAGATGCTCTTTGATGATCTTTTGGCGCACGTTGTTTTCAATGGTCTCGGCAACTGCATCTTTATTGCCCTTGATGCCGTTGGGCAGCGAATTGATCGCATCGGCAATGCCGGTTTTCACAATCAGGTCGATCAGGGGCATGCCGTCAAAGAGGGATATTTTTCTCGGTTCGTCGGCCTGGAGGTAGTTATCGATCAGGTGGCGCATATCGGCTTCATAGCTCTTCAGGTCCAGAGTTTCGCCGCTGGCCTTGCGGATAATTTCGCGCAGTTTCAGATACTCATCCAAGGTCTTCTTGATATGTGCAATCTCAGCCTCACTATACCCCGCGGCTTCCAGGTCGTCTGCGATATTGGCATAGGCTCGGATCAGCGCAACCGTGGCCTTGTAGAGTGCTGTTCTTTGGACCTCCCGTGCCTTCAAGTCTTCCGGCATTTCGGTATTGCCGCAGAAGTAACGGATATGCGCCAAATCGTCCCTTGGCGGCGCAACCGGCTCGCATAGCAGGGCGATCTCCTCCAACGCGTTATCCAGGCGTTCGCGCCCTTTTTTCAGACGATCTTGCAGCAAGATATCACAGTCGGCCTTTTCAAAATCATCGTAATCCAGCTCGGAGGTGTAAACTTGGAGAGCGCCTGTACCCTTGTCATTGACCAAATTCTTGAATAAATCCTTGTAATCCACGATATAGCCGAATTCCTTATCCTCGCTGTCCAGGCGGTTGACGCGGCAGATGGCTTGGAACAGGCCGTGATCCTGCATGGATTTATCGATATACAGATAGGTGCAACTGGGCGCATCAAAACCGGTCAGGAGCTTATCCACCACGATCAACAGCTTCATGGCGGCCGGTTCATCGGTAAATTTCGTCTTGGCATCATCTTCGTACGTTTCCGTCTTGGTCATACCGGGCCTGGCATTCACATCCTGCAACAGGTCCGTATAAATCTTGAAGATGTACTCTTTCTCGGTTTCGGTATTCGCACCGGTATCCTCGGTGACGATGTCCCGCGTTAGCGGGTTGTAGGAGGTCACCACCGCGCATGTGCCTTTCAACTCCGTGCCCTGAAACAGGTCATAATAGCGGCTGGCTTCGTAAATACTGGACGCCACCAGAATGGCGTTGCCGGCTGCGGAACTTAAGCGGGGCTTGACGTTGAAATCGAAGATGATGTCGCTGACCACCTTCTCCATGCGGGAGCGGGAACTCAGCACCTTTTGCATGGTGCCCCACTTCTTTTTCAGCTCCGACCTCTGAAAATCATTCAGCCCCCTGGTTTTGGCCTCAAACCATTCATCCACGCGCCGCCGGGATGTCAGGCGCTGGTCGATATCGCGCGCCTCGTACACCAGGTCCAACACCACCTCATCTTCTACCGCCTCGTTGAACTTATAGGTGTGGATGTATTTACCGAACACCTCCAGGCTGGTTTCCTTGTCTTTTCTCAAAAGCGGCGTACCGGTGAAGCCGATGAAAACCGCGCCGGGCAGCATGGCCTTCATGATGCGGTGCAGCTTGCCGCTTTGGGTGCGGTGGCATTCGTCCACGAACACGAACAGCTCACCTACGGCCCGCGTGGGTCGGCTTTCCAGCTCTTTGATGAACTGCTCGAAAT
>JAKAGL010000288.1 GCA_021815535.1 bacterium | reverse complement strand
CAGTCGCAGCACAGGGCCGTGTAGTTTGTTTCGCCGACAACCACCTGGTCCGCCTCGCTCGACAGGCGGTGCGAGATGAAGGCATCTTGCTGGCGGCACTGCGTACAGACTGCGTGCACCTTCATCACCTCATTGGCGATGCACATGAGGGTGCCCATGGGTCCGAAAGGCCGTTCTCGAAAGTCCATGTCGAGGCCGGCTACCAGGACCTGACGCCCCTGCATGCGCCATTCGCGGCAAAACGTTATAAGGTCGTCGTCAAAAAATTGGGCTTCGTCAACGGCGATGACGAGGGAGTTCGGGAGGACCAGTTCGCTGAGGGCCGCTCCCCGGCCTTCCGGCACCGGCGTTCGCCAATCCTGACACCGCCCCCGGTGCTTACGCGGTGGCGCAACTACTGTGCACATTGCCGATTCTATTTGCCGGGCGGCGTTTCTATACATCGGGCGGTTCGGCTCTTATTCACGGCGGCGCAAATATGGATACTTTGGTCGCCATGGGCGCAACAGCGGCTGTCCTTTACTCACTCTACGGAACCTTGAATATCTTTGCGGGTGACGTGCATTTTGCCCATAATCTTTATTATGAATCAGCTGGATTTATCATTACCCTGATACTGGTGGGGAAATATCTTGAAGCGCGCGCCAAAGGCCGTACCAGTCTTGCCCTTAAAAAATTGATGAAACTTGCCCCGGAAGAAGCCACCCTGATTGAAAATGGGGTATTTCGCACCATCCCCACCGAAGAGGTGCATCCGGGCGACCTTCTTCTGGTAAAACCGGGCGAAAAAATTCCGGTCGACGGCCTTCTGGTTAAAGGGGCAACCACTGTAAACGAAAGCATGATTACCGGCGAACCCTTGCCAATTCTGAAAAAACCGGGAGAAGCCCTCACAGGCGGCACGGTCAACGGTGAAGGGGTGATAGAAATGCGGGCCGAAAGGGTTGGCTCTGAGACCACTTTGGCGCGCATCGTAAAATTGGTGGAGGATGCGCAAGGCACCAAGGCCCCTATTGCCGCTATGGCGGACCGCGTTTCCGGGATATTTGTTCCCTCGGTGCTTGCCATAGCCCTGGGCGCGGCCGCCGCATGGTTCACTAGCGGCGCGTCATTCGAGTTCACACTCACCATCTTCATCTCGGTCCTGATTATCGCCTGCCCCTGTGCGCTTGGCCTTGCCACCCCCACAGCGATCATGGTGGGTACCGGCCGGGGGGCAGACATGGGAATTCTTATCAAAAAGGCGGCGGCCCTGGAGTTGGCCGGCAAGATCGATGTGATCCTGTTCGATAAAACCGGCACTATCACGGAAGGAAAGCCGCGAATGATGGAATGTAACTTTTATAACGGCTTTAGCGAACGCCGCGCTCTGTCTATGGCCGCGGCGGTGGAATCAGGTTCGGAGCACCCTATCGCGGCGGCAATATTGGCATACGCCAAAGAACACGGTGCCTCCTGGAAAATGGCTGAGGGCATTTCAGCCGACTCAGGATTTGGCATAAGCGGCCGCACTGACGGAGTGAATGTTGCGCTGGGCAACGTGGAATATATGAATAAACATGGCATCGCTACGCTCGAGGCGGCATCGTTTGAACAAAGCTTCACGATGACCGGCGGAACGACGCTTTATCTGGCGGTGGATGGAAAGCTGGCGGCGGCCTTTGGCATATCGGACAGAATAAAAGCGTCAAGCCGCAACGCGATTGAAAAGTTGAAACGACTTGGTCTGGAAACGGTAATGATAACCGGTGACAGCGAACCTTCGGCAAAGGCAATAGCTTCAGAGGCGGGGGTTGACCGTGCCGTGTGGCGCATATTGCCGCAAGAGAAAGATGCGGAAGTTCGCCGGCTGCAAAGCATGGGAAAAAAAGTGGCCATGGTGGGTGATGGAATAAACGATGCCCCCGCATTGGCGCGGGCCGATCTTGGAATCGCCATAGGCACCGGCACCGACATTGCCATGGAATCGGCCGATATTGTGCTTATGGCAGGTGATCTGGGCGGTGTTGAAAAAGCTCTTTCATTAAGCCGCGCCACAGTGCGAAACATAAAACAGAACCTTTTCTGGGCGTTTTTTTACAATACGGTTGGTATTCCGATAGCCGCTGGCCTATTGGCGGTCTTCGGCGGCCCACTGCTGCAGCCAATGTACGCTGCGGCGGCGATGAGCCTAAGTTCGGTAACGGTGGTGTTCAACGCGCTTAGATTACGTAATTTTTCATAAGGAGTACTGTCATGAAAAAAGTTGTTTCAATCGAAGGAATGACCTGTGGCCACTGCCAACGGCATGTAGCCGAAGCATTACGCGATGTGGCGGGCGTGAAATCAGCGGTGGTCGATCTGGCGAAGAAAAACGCCGTGGTCGAAAGCGATACGGCCGTCCCCGACGAGGCGCTAAAAAGCGCCGTGGCCGAAGCGGGGTACACGGTAACCGGTATCGCCGAGAATTGACTACGCGGGCTGCTGCTGGGTAAGGCAGTGTAACGTGCCGAGGCCCCACACGAGGTCCACCGCGTGAATGCCGATAACGGGACGTCCGGCAAATAATTCGGAAAGTATGCCGATGGCGATACGGTCGTTTGGATCGTTAAAAGTGGGAACTATCACAGCCCCAGTGCCGATGTAAAAATTGGCATACGATGCGGGCAGACGCTGCCCGTCAAAAACCACGGGTGCAGGCATCGGCAATTCCGCCACCTGCACCCTGCCGCCGTTTTCAAGACGCATTCCCTGCAGCCGCTCCCGGTTTTCTTCCAACAATCCGTAATTGGGATCATTTACGTGTTTCTCCCTGCAGAGCACCACGGTGGTCGGATTCACGAACCGGCACAAATCATCCACATGGCCATGGGTGTCATCGCCGGCTATCCCCCTCCCCAGCCACAGAATGTTTGTTACCCCTAAGAAGCCGCGCAACAGCGATTCCGTTTCGGCCCGCCCCATGCCGGGGTTGCGCACTTGAGTTTCGGTGTCCAAAAGACATTCTTCGGTTGTTAGCAGCGTACCGCTTCCGTTTACATCGATGGCGCCTCCCT
>JAKAGL010000287.1 GCA_021815535.1 bacterium | reverse complement strand
CGCATTACTCATGATATTCAAAAGCACTTGGCGCAGCCGCACCGGGTCGCCCCTCAGGTAATTGCCGGGCGGCTGTTCTATATTTAATGACAGCGATAATCCCTTTTGCCGCGCACGAGGTGAAACAATGCCAATGGCCATATCAATCGTTTCCTTGCAGTCAAACTCGGTCTCCTCAAGGTCCAACTGTCCGGCCTCGATTTTTGCAAGATCAAGAATATCGTTAATGAGGGACAAAAGAGTCTCCGATGCCCCACGAAAGACCTGCAGATACCTTTTCTGCTCGTCATCCAATCGGGTCTCAGCCAACAAGTCCGCCATGCCAAGTATGGCATTCAGCGGTGTCCGAATTTCGTGGCTCATGTTTGCCAAAAACTCACTTTTGTACTGATTGGCCTTCCGTGCTTCTTCCGCGGCGGCTTCGGCATTCTCTTTTGCCAATTCAAGGGAGCGCTCGGCAATCTGCTGCTCGGTGATATCAAATCCGACCCCTAAAAATCCGGTTATTTGCTTTTGATCGTCAAATAGCGCCGTAACGGAAAGACGGACGGGAAATGTCGTTCCGTTTTTCCTTCGATATGTCCAATCATTTTCATCGGGCGTCCCCAGCTTGGCTTTTGCCACAAAAACCTCAAAACCCGGTTCAATCGCGATGCCCAATTCCTCCGTAAGCTCTTTAGCCCGGCGTTGAACCTCCTCCTCATCGTGCAGTATCGCCGGGGTTTCCTTGCCGATCATTTCTCCGCCGGTGTAACCCAGCATTTTTTCCGCGCCGCGGTTCCATGACTTGATTGTGCCGTTAACATCTGTGGAGATAATGCTGTAATTGGCGCTATCCAGAATCGCCCGTTGAAATGCGGTCGTCTGCCGAAGTTTTTCTTCCACGGCTTCCATGTCATCTATTGTCCGCGCCAACTTTTCATTGGTAGCCGCTAGATCGCGCGTACGGTCGCGCACTTCCGTTTCCAGACCGAAGGTGGCCTTCTGCAACCGCTCCGCCATCAGGTTGAAGGACCTCGCCAACCCGCCCATTTCATCCGTAGAAGTTACCGGCACCCGTTGCGACAAATCCCCTTTTGCCAACGCACCCGTTGCCCGTTCAAGGATATGTATCGGCCAAACAGTCGCCCAACCGATCCATAAACCGATGAAGATCATCAACAGCCCAAGCACTGACAACGCCGCATAGGCCAAATGCTCTAATGCATACACTTTCGCAAGCGCCTCTTCGGCAGTGATTTTCACTACCATACTGACACGCGCGGACGGGACGTACCGCCACGCGGCGATCACCTTGGTCCCCCGGTAATCGTTCAAAAACCCTTCATCCCTTTCGCCGGACAACGCCCTTAAAGAAGGGGTATTATTCCTGGCCATAGGAAACTCGGTCAGCTTTACCGGCTCGCCAGGATTGTAATGACCGGATCGAAGAAAAAGTATCTTACCCTTAACCCGCTCGGCAATAACGGTCTCCACGGTGTTTCCAAGGCCAACATTATCGGTAATGACCTTTTCATACTCCGAACTGTCCACCTGCACCGCCAGTACGCCGACCAGCAGTCCATTATCAAATACCGGTGAAGCAATAAAAGCCGCCAATTCATTCGAAGGGCTGTAATAGTTGTATTGTGAAAAATCGGCTTCAAAAGTCGTAGCGGCCTTTTGCGCCACCAGGGCCAGTTCTTCTTCATGGTACGGGCCGGAAACAAGGTTTGTGCCGAAATCACGTTCGTGTTTGCAGGTCAGTAAGACGTTGCCTTTCAGGTCAACCATGAATAAATCGTAATATCCATGCCTCTCAAGAATGTTTTCATACCGTTGGCGTAACTGCTCTTCCTCGTTGATATACTGCCGCGAAGCGGATCCATATTTCACATACAGTTGATGCAACTGTTTCATGTCATCCACTGTTTGCCGTGATGCCGACAGCATTTCAACGTCTTTTTTCCGCTCTTTGATATAAACTTCTATTTCCTCTGCCTTTTTATCGGCCATCAGGCCAAGACTGATCTTGGCCATCTCCACCATGGAATTGCGGTATTCAACAAACATGCCGTAGATGATCAACGTGGTGGGCAATAGGGCCAGAAAAACAGCCATGACCAGCCGGTTTTTGATGGATATCATGCCCGCCTCACTTTGCCGCCGCTGTGGTTAACGCCAGCCACTGGCGTCTGGTGTGAAATTCGGGATAGGGAGAAGGCATTATGGTGGTAGGCGTTGACCAAACGATATCGAACTGGCCGTCAGCCCTTGCCCTGCCAATGCTGACACTTTGCCAAAGATGACGCGACTCGCTGTCAACGGAAACGATCCCCTGCGGCGAATTCAGGCTTCCGTGCAGTATTTGTATGTTCACCGTTTCGGGGGCGGCGGTGCCGGCCTCCCTGACAGCATTCGCCCACAAAATCACGCCGATATAGGCGGTCTCCATCGGATCGCCTATTACCCGACCCGCGCCATATTTTTCTCTGAACCTTTTGACAAACTCGATATTCTTTTCCAATCTATTGTTCTGGAAATAACCCCAAGCGGCGTAATGTCCCGCAAATATTCCAGGAGAACCGTTAATATCCTCCTCGGCAACGCTGAATGACACAACCGGTATAGACGCTGCGGTCAGCCCCTTTTCTTGCAGCGACTTAAAAAAGTGATCGTTGGTAGAACCATTTATGGTGTTCAACACTACATCGGGCATTTTCTGTTTGATGTCGTCCACTACCTTTTCCACCTGGGTCTCCCCAAGCGGGAGATATGTTTCACCGGCCACCACTCCCCCCTGCGCCGCCGCGATTTCCTTGATAATGATGTTAGCAATGCGCGGAAAAACATAATCGGAGCCTACAAGATAAATCCGTTTGCCAAAATTTTTCATCGTCCATACCAGCGCGGGAATGATCTGCTGGTTCGGTGCGGCGCCGAGGTAAATGATGTTCTTTGATTCCTCCATCCCCTCGTATTGCAATGGATAGAGTAAAAGATTATTGCGGCGCTCCACCACCGGCTTCACCGCTTTCCGGCAAGCCGATGTCCAGCACC
>JAKAGL010000286.1 GCA_021815535.1 bacterium | reverse complement strand
CGACGAAATCACGGTCCGCGGATACGCATCCAGCATCGCATCCATTTCCGCGCGCACGGCGACGAGTTCCGCCGGCTTCCAGGAAAAACCGTCCACGCTCTCGTCGTTTGACAAGAGTTGCAGATGGACCTTCAGTCCGACGTCTGCAATCCTCTTGATCATTTTTTCTATCTTGCCCAGCTGCTTGGGGGTGATCGTGTACAGATAATAGGCATGGGGATCGCCCGCGTAGTTGGCGCTGGAGATCTTGAAGGTATCCTTGCCGCGCAGGGTGACTTCATCCTCGGTATCGCCCCAGAGGGAAATGCCGACCATCATGTCGGGAAAGCGGTCGCGGGGCACCTTGATTTGCCCGTTGGTGGCGCAGAAGGTTGGCAACCGCTTGTAAAAGGCCTCGATGCGATCCAGGCAGAGGGTGGGTTCGCCGCCGATGAGGATGGCCAGGTTCACGCCGCGCGCCATTTCTTTTTCGACAAAGGCGTGCCACTTGGTGATGTCCTTTTCTTCCGAAGCCACCGTGTGTTCGCCTGACGAGAAAAAGAAACACCCCTTGCAGCGCAGGTTACACCGGTCGGTCACGTCATAGATGGAGCTCCGGATATTGAGCCTGGAAATTTTCTTATACCGTTCGTACCAGTGACTATCCAGCAGGGAACTGACCGTTTTCATGATGAGTTATACCAAAAGCACTTATTGGTTCGACGACGGGATAACGGGTGTCGCGCAGAGGTTGGTCCCTTTTTTATATCCTTTCACCCAGACGGCCAGATAGGTGTCCACATAATCGAGCCAGGCGGAAAAGGTCGTTGGATCGGTGGCGTGACGGTACATTCTGGCGGTGACCACCGCGCTGCCGGCGGCGTAATGCCGGCAGTCATCGCAGTCGGTATCCGGAACGCAGCAGGCCGCGTCGCGATCCCACCGCAGGTCCGTGCGATACTGGCGAAACGATCGGCCGAGCCCGATGTCCGTTGATTGATTCATCCGGGGATAGGAGCAGGAGAACAGCGCATGCAGCCCCTGTGGCCGGGTGTGGGCCAGGATGTTGTAAGGAGAAAACACGACCGTCTCCGGGTACTCGGCAAGCAACTCGGTCATGACCTGCGCCGTTCTGGCCAGGGTGGCGGCGGTGTGCCGCAGTGGCCCGCCATAACCCACCGGGGCGGAAAACATGTTGAAGGTGATCTGTAACCCTTGCCGCGCCAGGAGTTCCGTAACCTCCCTCGCCTCCTCGATGTTGACCGGGGTGAAGGTGTACACAAAAATGGCCCGGGGGTCGCCCTGATAATTTTCCACCTGCCGCACCAGCATATCCGGGGCCTTCCGAATGGCAAGGCTGGTTCGGTCATTCCCCCACACCGACAGATGGATCCGGTACTCTATTTCGCGGGGGAGCGGCTTCAGGCCGTTGCTGGCGATGGCGCCCAGGGGGATCACTTCATGGCAGGCCGCGCACAATTCCGGCACCAGTGAGGGTTCGGCCCCGGCAAGGACGACAAAGGTGATCCCCCGGGCCTTTTCCTCCTCCAAGAGCCGTTTCCAGGCCTCGGGGCTCTTGGTTTCTGCGGCGCCCTGCTTCTCGCCGGTAAAGTAATAACACCCCTCGCAGCGGATATTGCAGCGGTTGGTCATGTCATAGGTGGATTCACGGAGGAAAAAATAGCGGCGGACCTTGTCCCACCGTTCCTTGATCGCCGGGTTCGCGATGATCTCGGAGAATTTGTACTCCGTTGCCACTGCCGTCACTTATTTACCACTGGTGAGCTTGGTATGGATGTATTCCGCGATGCGCCGTACGGTGGTGAGCTTGGGATAGTCGTCTTCGTCGATCCGGATGCCGTATTCATCGCGGAGCACCAACGCGATGGTCGCCAGATCCATGGAGTCAATGCCGACTTCATCGACCAGATCGAGATCGGCATCAAAGGTTTGCGGGGTGACATCTTCCAGTTTCAGGGTGTTGATGATGATTTCAGCGATGCGGGTGATGTTCTGAAGAATGTCGTTGCTCATGGAACCTCTGTTTCTTCATCGGGTTGGGCGAAAAACATCATCCCGGAACAAACCTCCTCGTTGCCGCAGGTTATCCGGAATACATATTGCCGTTCAACTTTGCCGATTGTTAGGTGAATGTCAAGTAGTTCTCCGGGTTTGATGATCTTTCTGAACTTGACCCGACTCAAGCCGACCGGGCGGCCGAGGTTTTTGTCGGCAGCGGCAAGAAGGTCCGCCACCATTTTGAGCTGGGCGACTCCCGGCAAGATCGGATTGTCGGGGAAATGGCCGGAAAACCAGGGGGATTCGGCCGCCGTTGTCATCCGGGCCGTCAGCTCGCCGTCACCCGCCGGGTGTACCCCTTCGGTTGCGACCACGAACCCCCACACGTTTTCCGCCCCACCGCGCGGTGGCGGCCCGGCGGTCGCGCTCGGCATCAGTCTCCCCATCGCCCCCTCGTCGTTGCTTCTCAATGACCTCGCCCCACCACGCAGGGGCCACGGAGTTCCGCGACCATGAACGCTCACACGCTGCGGGGCGGTGGCAGCCGTCACGATTATAGTCCACTTCGCGGTATTCGAAAACACTTTGTCGCATTTTCTCGTGGCGTAACCCGCCCTTCCCCCCGCCGTCATCCCCGCGGCCCCATCAATCTCGCCGCTTCGATGGTCTGGCCCCATGGGAGCGGGGACCCTCCCGGGGTGCATGGAAGGCGGCCGCCATTCTACGGCGCCCATTGACAAAAAGGGCGCCCGCCCGTACCGTGAAGATACGGTCCGGACAATACCAACCCGATTCGGCGGCGAGAATAGCCGCCGCGACAAGCCGGTCGTGGCCGTGCGTCCGTGAACGCGACCAGCGGCTGTTGCCAAGACCCTGGCGGTCGGGCCAGCATGTGTGGATGTTTTTAAGGGATACCCGGCCTTGCTTCTTGAATTTGTGGTCGTCGCTTCCGGCCTTCGTCGCGAAGGAGCAAAGACGACTTCCACCCCCTGGCCAAGCGGCTCTTGTCCGCCTCGGCCGGCTGGACCGACGGTCTCCGCGCCTGAGGAGCA
>JAKAGL010000040.1 GCA_021815535.1 bacterium | reverse complement strand
GCCAGTCGGCGGTTTTTATCACGTCCAGGTTGTGCTCGATCACCAGCACCGTGTTGCCCGTTTCAACCAGCCGGTTGAGCACTTCCAGCAGCTTCTTGATATCGTCGAAGTGCAAACCGGTGGTCGGTTCATCCAGAATATAAATTGTCCGCCCGGTGCTCCGCTTGGCAAGCTCGCGCGCCAGCTTCACCCGTTGCGCCTCGCCGCCCGACAGGGTGGTGGCGCTCTGGCCCAGCTTGATGTAGCCGAGGCCGACATCAAACAGCGTTTGCAGTTTGTTCTTCGCCGCCGGTATCGGCCCGAAGAATTCCAGCGCCTCCTCTATCGGCATTTCCAGCACCTCGGCGATGGTCTTGCCTTTGTAGTGGATGTCCAGCGTTTCGCGGTTGAACCGCCGCCCGTGGCAAACCTCGCACGTCACATACACATCGGGCAAAAAGTGCATCTCGATGCGGATGATGCCGTCCCCTTCGCACGCCTCGCAGCGCCCCCCCGCCACGTTGAAGGAAAACCGCCCCGCCTTGTACCCCCTTTTTTTGCTTTCGGGCACCTGCGTATAGAGGTCGCGTATCGGCGTGAACAGGCCCGTATACGTCGCCGGATTGCTGCGCGGGGTGCGCCCGATGGGGCTTTGGTCTATGTCGATCACCTTGTCGATGAACTCTATCCCCCGTATCTCCTTGTGCTTGCCGGGGTATTCGCTGGACTGGTTGATCTCTTTCGCCAACTGCTTGTACAGGATGTCGATAATGAGCGTGCTCTTGCCCGAGCCGGAAACGCCGGTCACGCAGGTGAACGCCCCCAGTGGAATATCGACATTGATGTTTTTCAGATTATTCTGCTCGGCCCCTTTGATGGAGAGAAAAAGGCCGTTCCCCTTGCGCCGGGTTTCCGGTGTCGTTATCTCCAGCTTGTGGGAAAGATACTGGCCGGTGACCGACCTGGGGTTTGCCATGATCTCGGCGGGGGTTCCCTGCGCCACCACGTAGCCGCCGTGCACCCCCGCGCCGGGGCCGAGGTCGACCACGTGATCGGCGGCGGCGATGGTGTCTTTGTCGTGCTCCACCACGATCACGGTGTTGCCGATGTCGCGCAGGCGGCAGAGGGTGGCGAGCAGGCGGTCGTTATCGCGCTGGTGCAGGCCGATGCTCGGCTCGTCGAGAATGTACAGCACCCCCACCAGCGCCGACCCGATCTGCGTGGCCAGCCGTATCCGCTGCCCCTCGCCGCCCGAAAGGGTGGCCGAGGCGCGGTCGAGCGTCAGGTATTCCAGCCCCACGTTCTGCATAAAGCCGAGCCGCTCCTTGATCTCCTTGATGAGGCGGGCCGCGATGATCTTCTGTTGAGGCGTCAGGGCCAGCGCATCGAAGTATTCCACCGCGTTCTTGATGGAAAGCTGCGTCGTCTCCACAATGTTCCTGCCGCCGATCTTCACCGACAGCGGCTCCGGCCGCAGCCGCGCGCCGTTGCAGGCCTGGCAGGGGTCGGTACGCATGTATTGTTCGATGTCCTCACGCACCCAGGCGCTTTCGCTCTCTTTGTGGCGGCGCTCCAGGTTGGGTATCACCCCTTCGTATTCGCCCACGTAATAGGCCTTGCGCCCGTCTTTAAAATACTTGAAACGGATATCCTCATTCCCGGCGCCGTTGAGGATCTTCTTCCGCACCTCCTTCGGGATGTCCATCCAGCGGGTCTCTTCCCAGCTGAAGCCGAAGTGCTCGGCCAGCGATTCAAGCATGTTGCGGTGATAGTGCTGGGTTTTATCCCCCCACGGCTTGATCGCCCCTTCGGCGAGGGTGAGCTTTTTATCGGGGACGACGAGGTCTTCGGTCACCACCTGCTTCACGCCAAGCCCCGTGCAGGTTTGGCACGCGCCGTGCGGATTGTTGAAGCTGAACATCCGCGGCTCCACCGCCGGATAGGAGATGCCGCATTTCACGCATGCGAATTTCTGAGAAAAACTGAACTCCTTTTTGTTGTCCTCGTCGCTCACGGACATGAAGCCCTCGCCCATGTTCAGCGCCAGCTCCACGCTGTCCGCCAGACGCCGGTCCAGCCCGGGCTTTACCACCAGCCGGTCGATGACCGCGTCGATGGAATGTTTGTAGGTTTTTTCGAGGGCGATCTCCTCATCCAGCGAGTGCATCTTTCCGTCTATCCGGGCGCGGACAAATCCCTTTGATTTGAGCGCCGCCAGCTCTTTTTTGTACTCCCCCTTGCGGTCCTTCACCACCGGGGCCATGACGTGTATGCGCGTCCCTTCCTTCAGGAGCATCAGCTGGTCCACGATCTGCGATACGGTCTGCGATTCTATCGGCTTGCCGCAGTTGTAGCAGTGCACCGTGCCTACGCGGGCGAAAAGGATGCGGAGGTAATCGTATATCTCCGTCACCGTGCCGACGGTGGAACGCGGATTTTTGCTGGTGGTTTTTTGCTCGATGGAGATGGCGGGGGAAAGCCCCTCGATGAGGTCGATATCCGGCTTTTCCATCTGTTCCAGGAACTGCCGGGCGTATGCCGAAAGCGATTCCACATAACGCCGTTGCCCTTCGGCGTAAATGGTGTCGAACGCCAGCGACGATTTGCCCGAGCCGGACAGCCCGGTGAAAACGATCAACTGGTCGCGCGGAAGCTCCAGATCGATGTTCTTGAGGTTATGCTCGCGCGCCCCCTTGATAATGATGGTGCCGTGTTTCATAGATATTCATTGTCGCAAAGAACCGCCGCATTTGCCAATACACCGGCTGATGGATATGACCGCGGCGGTTTCTTCCTTTAGTTGAAGGGGAGCGTCAGCAGATGGGCTTTCAGGATAATGCGGTCTTCGGCCCGCTTCAAGATCCCCCAAAACGCCGGAGGCTCCATCCCGAAGTCGGTATATTTCACCTCCACCGCGCCCTCTATCGCCATGAAAGGGCCTTCCATTCTTATCGTGGCCGGAAACGACACCTCCTTGGTGACGCCCCGGACGGTAAGGCCCCCCCGCACCGTTTTCGCCCCGGTATAGCTTGCAACATCGCCCGGCGTCAGCGGCGTTACGGCTTCGATGGAAAAATGAATGGCCGGAAATTTATTCGTCTGCAACATTTCGCGCATCTGTCCGTCACGCGTGTCATCGCCTGAACTGAGTGATCCCGCGCTGATGGTCACGATGCCGTTGACCGCCGTGTCGATCCCCACGCTTCCGCTCACGCTTTCAGTATATGCATCTATACTGCCGGGTATAATAAAAAATGTCTTGGTAAACGCGTGGTAAGAGGCGCTGCTGCCGCTGACAATGTTATACGCGGTTGCGGAAGAGGGGGGCGGCGCTTCCTCGGCGGCGGCCGGCGCCGCGAGGAGCAACAACAGGATGGCGACGTAACGCATAATGATCTCCAAATTAAATTTAACGGATTATACCAACCTCCGCCCAATTCTTGACAAGGTGAATATAACTGCGCCAGTTGCGATGCGCCTGAAGGATGCCGTTTTACGGGAATAGGGATAAAGGCAGAGCTTTTTTGCCGTAATAATTCCCCCTCTGCCAATGATCATCCATCGTCTCTGCGCGCCGTGCCGCCGCGATCTTTTTTCCCATTTGAGCGTGTTTCCGGGCGATGCCGGTTGAAAGAGCCCCCCGTATCAGGCAAAATAAATAGATGGCAGAAATTAAATTGGCAAAAACCGCCGGCTTTTGCTGGGGGGTAAAGAAAGCAATCGATATCACGCTGGAATCGGCGCGCGGCAAGGGAGAAGAGGTGTACACCTACGGCCCGCTTATCCACAACCCGCAACTGATAAAACTGCTTGAAAGCAAGAACATCCATGTTGAAACCGACCTGGACAAGCTGAAACCGGGAAGCGAAATGATCATACGCACCCACGGCATCACGCCGCAAAAGCGGGAGGAGCTCAAGCGCCACGGCCTTGTTATCAGCGATGCCACCTGCCCACTCGTCGCCAAAGTGCAGGGGATGATACGCAAATTCTCGCGCAAAGGCTACTCCATCGTTATCGTCGGCGATGACCACCATGCCGAAGTAACGGGGCTGAAGGGATTCGCCGAAACAGCCGTCTATGTGGTTGCCTCGCTCGACGAAGCAAAAAAGTTGCCCCCCATGGAAAAGATCTTTGTAGCCGCCCAAACCACCTGCGACATACAAAATTACCAGGCAATAACCAAATATCTGCGCGATACATGCCCCAATCTGGAAATAGGGGAGACCATTTGCGAAGCGACAGACGAACGGCAAAGCGAAGTGATACGGCTTTCAAAAGAGGTCGACGCCATGGTAATCGTTGGCGGTAAAAACTCGGCCAATACCGCTCGGCTTGCCGGCATTGCAAGAGAGAAGGGGCTGGATACCTTCCATATAGAAACTGATGAAGAGCTTGATCTGTCTAAAATGGGCCAATATCAATATATTGGCGTTACCGCTGGTGCTTCAACTCCCAAGTGGGTCATCGATGCGGTGGTTGCCAAACTCTCCAACATTAAAGAACAGCCCAAACCGTTGCCAATGGAAATATTGGGAATCATCGTAAAAAGCAATCTTTTCCTAGCTGCTGGCGGGGCAATACTAACCTACACCAATGCGCTGATGCTGAAGGAAACGCCAAATCCGGTGATAGTGGCGGTCGCCTTCTGTGCGATTGCAGCAACCTATCTCACCAACCAGCTGTTGCGGCCGAAAGAGATCCAAAGGAGCCTTATCAGAAAGTACCGCTATCACCTGAAATACAATTCCCTTTTCTGGGGGATTGCCATTGCGTCCGGGGTAACAGGGCTGGTGTTATCTTATAATCTCAGTTGGTTCTCTTTGGCGATCTATTTGGCGGTTGTAGGATTCGGCACTACGTATGGGCTGGATAGCGGTCACCACCGTCTTTTTGTCCGGCTAAAAGATATTCCGGCATCAAAGGATCTTTTTGTGAGCTTGGCATGGGTAATGGTAACGGTGGTATTGACCTACATCAACGAAAAGGGAAGTGGAAACATAACTTTTCCTCTTTTGATTACTTTTGGAATCGCCTACACCCGCTCGATTCTTTTCGACATACGCGATATTTATGCGGATCAGGTTATCGGCAAAGAAGTTATGCCTATGCTTGTGGGAAAAAATCATGCAAAAAAGACGTTATACGGGGTTCTTTTAGGCATCTCCATTATCTGTGTGATGGATATTATGATCGGGGGGAGGGGGGCGCTCATGGCGGCCTATCTGTTGGGCGTTGCCTATCTCCTCGGCTTCGTTTACTACAATGAGAGCAAGACTTTGATTCATTCGGCAAAGTATGAGCTTTTTCTCGATGCCCCATACTTTATCATAGGGGCGGCCACTTACCTGATGGCCTAACCGCCATTGTTCCACGTGGAACAATCTCTTTGATTCTCCTGACCTGTTCCACGTGGAACATTTGCCACAATCGCGCCTCATCACCTGTGAAGAATTTCCGCTTGCCGCCCCCCCCGATCACCTGCTAATATTTCCATCAATGCTCACTATCGCCATTTCCAATCAAAAAGGGGGGGTCGGTAAAACCACCACCGCCATCAACCTCGGCGCATGCTTGGCCTTGTCGGGAAAAAGAACTCTCATCATCGATATTGATCCGCAGGCCAATACCACTTCGGGCCTTGGACTCCCCACCGAATCCGAACACACGATATATACGGCCCTGATTGAAGAAAATGCCGATAACGGCCACATCAAGCCGACCATTGTTGAAAACCTTCACGTTCTTTCATCCGATATCAACCTCGCGGCGGCAGAAATAGAGCTTTCCAATTACGATAACGCCCATTACCGCCTTAAAGGGATTTTAAATAAACTCCGCCATAAATTTGATTTTATTCTCATTGATTGCCCACCGGCACTCGGGTTTCTTACCATCAATGCACTGGTAGCATCCGACTCGGTGCTCATCCCATTGCAAACCGAATACTTCGCGCTCGAAGGTTTGGGCAAATTGATGAGTACTATCAATATGATACGAGATTCTTACAACCCATCGTTGGAGATTGAAGGGCTTCTTTTCACCATGTACGACAAGCGGACCTCACTTTCCAACCAGGTTGTTGAAGAGATCAAGAAGAACTTCACGAGCCACGTTTTTGAAACTGTGATCCCGCGGAATATCCGGCTTTCAGAAGCTCCCAGTCACGGCCTGCCGATTTCGCTTTACGATACGAAATCAAAGGGGGCCGATGCCTACATCGATCTCGCACGTGAAATAATCTCCCGCAGAAAAAGTTATTTCGAGGCGTTGAAAAACGCCCCTCACGTTGCGGCGGAGCAATAAGCGGTGATCCAAAGAAAAGCGCTCGGCAAAGGGCTGTCGGCCTTCCTCCCCGATCAGGGAAAGATGAACGCGCCGCGCGTGAGCGAGATCCCGGTAACCGAGATCGTCGCAAACCGCTATCAGCCGCGGCTCTCCTTCAAAGACGAAGCCCTGAAAGAGCTGGCCGCTTCGATCAAGGAGAATGGGCTTATTCAGCCGGTCATCGTACACAAGGTTGATAACGGGTACGAGCTGATAGCGGGCGAACGCAGGTTCCGCGCATCCAAAATGCTCGGCCTGACCTCGATACCGGCCATCATCAAGTCGGTGCAGAACGCCGAGGCGCTGGAAATGGCGATCGTCGAAAACATCCAGCGCGAAGAGCTGAACCCGATAGAAGAGGCGAAAGCCTATAAAATGCTGATGAACGAATTCAAGCTTACGCAGGAGCTGGTGGCGAAAAAAGTGGGAAAGCAACGCCCGACGGTGGCGAATACCCTGCGCCTGCTCAACCTGCCGGCCGAGATCCAAGGCGATATCGAGACCGGGCGCCTGACGATGGGACACGCCCGCGCCTTGCTGGCGTGCGAAACCGAAACGGCCATGATGGAGATGCGTACGCAAATACTCCAGCTGGGCCTCAACGTGCGCGATACGGAATCAAAAACCACCAGGAAGAAATCCGCCGCCGCAAAAATAAAAGCCGAGCTTGACCCCAACACCCGCGCGTTCATCGAATCGCTCCAAAAAAAGCTTTCCACCAAGGTCACCCTTAAACCGAACAAAAAAGGGGGCGGCACCCTCACGTTTGAGTACTACAACCAAGACGATTTTGAGCGTCTTTTGGAGCATCTGGAGCGCTTGTAGCCAATTGGAGCTTTTGCAACAATTGCAACAACTGGAATGGCAAATTCTCGCCTTGTATCTTCTTGTTTTATTTGCCTTTTTATGTGGCTTTAATGCCCCATTTTTTACTATTTGAAGGCCGTTAGCTGATGAAAGGTTACGTCCTTATCCTCGGCGCGAATTCCGATATCGCCCGGCCTCTCGCGCGGCTGTACGCCGCCGCCGGTTACAATCTTTACCTTGCCCATACGCAACCCGAAGTTTTGACCGCCGAATGTGAACATCTGCAAGCCGCGCATGGCATCGATGCCAAGCCGCTGCGGTTCGATCTTCTTTACTTCAACGGCCACGAAAAATTCTTCCACCGGCTCGACCCGCCGCCGGCGGGTGTTGTCTGCATCGGCGGCTACCTCGGCGATCACCGGCTGGCAATGGGCGACATGGAGGAAGTTTCCAAAATAATCCAACTCAATTTTGTCGGCCCGGTCTCCATCCTCAATGTCGTCGCCGACTTCTATGAAAAAGAAAAGGCCGGCTTCATCGTCGGCGTCAGTTCGGTGATGGGGGAGAGGGGATTCCGCCACAACTATTTTCACGCCGCGGCCAAAGCGGCGTTTACCACCTATCTTTCCGGCCTGCGCCACCGCCTTTCATTCAGCGGCGTGCAGGTGCTCACCGTGAAACCCGGATTTACCGCCACGAAAATGACCGCGGGAATACCGTTTCCCCGTTGGCTCACCGCGCGTACCGGTGATGTTGCGCGTGATATTTTCCGCGGACAGCAAAAGGGGAGGGATGTCATTTACACGCCCGGGTATTGGAAATTCCTGATGTGGCTGTTCATCCACATTCCCGAACGGCTATTCAAAAGGGTGGCGCCATAACGCAAGAGGGCACGGTTCAGGATTTTTTCTGAAAGACCATTTTCCAGTCGGTGTCGTTGATCTTGGCTATTTCCAAAACTTTGTGCCCTTCGCCCTCAACGCTGCGCGGCACGTTTTGCGTGGCCGGCTGGTGGTCGGTGATCACTTCCAGCACCTGCCCGGGGGCGAGGTCTTCCAACGCCAGTTTCGAGTGTACAAACGTATAGGGGCAAACTTCCCCTTTGATATCGATGGTGACGTCGGCTTTCATCTTCTTTCCCTTTTCAAATGCAGATCGCCTTTTCGGCGCTGAATATTTCATCGACGATGGCGGCGTAATCTATCGTCCGCGCCCCCTGAATACCGCGCGCCTTCACGTCCTCGGCCAGGCATAATCCGCCGCTGCGCAGCGCTTCGTCATACACCGCGTTCTGCATCAGCACGATCTTTTGATCACCATCCGCCAGATCGATGTATTTCAGCGCTTCGCTTTGCGCATTCCGCACGATCAACAACCGCACCGGTCAAAACTCCCCGTGGGCGACGACACATTCTTCGCAACTGTCGGGGAAAATAACGACCAGCACCCCCTTGTCGATCCGGGCCGCCAGTTTCATGGCCCCCACCAGCGCCGCGCCGGAGGAGGTGCCGACCAACAGCCCTTCTTCGTCCTCGATACGGCTTACCATGTGGTACGCCTCGTCGGTGGTAACCGATATTTTCTCGTCGTACACCGATATATCGTAGATCCCCGGCACAATGGAACTTTCCATGTGCTTCAATCCTTCAATGCCGTGCAGGCTTTCCGCGGGTTCCACCGCATACGATTTCACCCCGGAATTCAGCGCCTTCAACCCGCGGCTTGTTCCCATCAACGTACCGGAAGTTCCGATGCCGGCGAAAAAATGGGTCACCCGTCCTTTGGTCTGCTCAAATATTTCCCGCGCGGTGGTATCGCGGTGGGCCATCCAGTTGGAAGGATTGTTGTATTGATCTGGGAGAAAGTATTTGTCCCGGTTCTCCTGATAGAGCTTCCGGCATAGTTTGATGGCGCCGTCGGACTGCTCCATCGGATCCGAAAGTATCAGGTTCGCCTTGAACTGCTTGGCCATGATCCCCTTGCGCGCCTTGCAGACGTTGCTGGGAAGGACGAGGTTCACTTTGAAACCGAGAATCCGCCCGATCAGCGCATAGGCCACGCCGGTGTTGCCGCTGGTGGAATCTATCAGCTCCATGCCGCGCTTGAAGGCGCCGCTTGCCAACCCGTCGCGCACCATCCGCAAGGCGGGGCGCGCCTTCACGCTGCCGGCCGGGTTGGTCCACTCCGCCTTGGCGTATATTTCTATATCCTTGTTGCCGAGATCCTTAACGATGTTCTTGATCTTGAGCAAAGGAGTGTTGCCAATACGGTCAAGCACCGCCTCGTCGTAGGTGGTGATGACCGGAACCCGAAGCTCCGGGGGCAGTTGGGTCGCTTTCATCTCTTTGTTTCCTCTTCAGTGAATAAACGCATCCGCTTCGTTGATCAACGCGCGCGCATCCGCCGCCTGAATAACTTTCAGTTTTGCCGCCGCATCCGGAAGGTAGCCGAAACCGCCGCCGGTTTCCACATAGATCCGCGCACCCAGCCGCGCCAGCATCGATACGTGTTTGTTGACCGGCTGCATATGCGCCGCGGATTCATCAAGCGCTTCCAGCGCGTGCCGCCCTTTTCCCATGAACAGCAGATGCACTTCGTTGTCGTCGTTAAGGGTCAAGCCGAGGCTCATCCGCAGCTTTTCACCGGTGCTGTTCGTCCCCAACGGAAATTCCGTGAAAAGAACCGCCACCTTTTTCATGCGAACGCCAAGTACCGGGTTGTGTCGCCGATGATGTTCGCATGGTCGAACTGGCTGCCGTAATTGAATTTTTCATTGCGGTAGGCCTTCAGCTCGCCGGCGTTGTGCGCGCATACGGTGATAGCCGCCCCTTTGTCCGCCAAGGCGTCCAGCGCCGGCACCGTGCTATTCAGCACCCCCCGGTGCATCAGGAATATTTCCACACCGATCCCTTTCTCTATCGCCGCGCCGGCCAAACCGATCACGTTGTGGATGTCCTGGCTGTCCGGCCCGGTCATCACGAGAAAGCCGAGTTTCCTGTCATTCGTGTCCAATCGGTGCTCCGCAAAACTGTTCGTAATCGATCAGTTTGGTAATTGTTTTATGTTCGCCGCAGAGGGGGCACTTCGGGTCTTTGCGCACTTTCAGCTTCCGCGTTTCCGCTTTGAGGGCATCATAGAGAAGCAGCTTGCCAACCAGCGGCTCGCCAATGCCGAGTATTTGCTTGATCACTTCCACCGCCTGCAGATTGCCGACCACCCCCGGCAGAACGCCGAGCACGCCCGCCTCCTGGCAGCTTGGCACCATCCCCGGCGGCGGCGGCTCCGGGTACATGCAACGGTAGCAGGGTCCTTCGGGGGATTTGAAAACCGTCACCTGTCCTTCAAACCTGAATATCGATCCGTGTACATTCGTTTTGCCAAGCAACACGCAGGCATCATTCACCAAATAACGGGTGGGGAAGTTGTCGCATCCGTCTGCAATGATGTCCCAGTCCTTGAAAATATCAAGCACGTTGGTGCTGTCGAGGCGCGTGTTGTACGTGGTCACCTTCACATCGGGATTCAGCCCGTTAATGCCGTCTCTGGCCGAATCAACCTTAAGGCGCCCTATGTCCGCTGTCGAATGAATGATCTGGCGCTGTAGATTGGAGTTGTCGACTACGTCGAAATCGATGATACCGAGGTTGCCAATTCCTGCCGCCGCCAGATAAAGCGCAAGCGGAGAACCCAGTCCTCCCGCGCCCAGCAAAAGAACTTTGGCGCCCAGCAGTTTTTCCTGCCCCTTCCCCCCAACCTCCGGGAGAATGATATGCCTCGCATATCTTTTAACCTGTTCTGGGGTGAACCTCATAACCGTGCCAACTCCGTTCTTCTATATTTTTTTATTATGTTTATTTCTGTATTTTGCCAGATCCGCCAGCTATTGCCGGAATTATAGAAATGGTATCCCCATCCTTGACCTGTGAGCCGTCGGAATCGATGAACCTGATATCTTCTTCATTAATATATATGTTGATGAAGCGCCTCAGCTCTCCATCCTCGGAATAAAGCTTCTCTTTAAAGCCTGGATAGTTCTTTTCCAAGTGGTCAATTACTTCCTTAACGTTGCCTCCGCTCGCGGTGACATCCCCTTTGCCTCCGGTGAGTTTTTGCAACGGGGTTGGAATCCTAACATTAACAGCCATTACGCCTCCTATTGTCTTTTTCTTATATGTTTTTTATATATATATTCTCTGAAACTCTTCAAGCTTCGGATGAATAATCGGTGGCTCTTCAAGATTTCCATGAAGAACTTCCTGGGTCTTCAATCCATTTCCCGTTATGCACATTACAGTCACGGCATTGGGATCGAGCCTTTTTTGATCTAAAAGTTTCTTGGTAACGGAGACGGTTACTCCGCCTGCTGTTTCCGTAAAAATGCCCTCATGTTCGGCAAGCATTTTTATGCCGTCCACCACTTCCTGATCGCTCACGTCCTCCGCCCAGCCGCCCGATTCATTGATCGTTTTAATGCCGTAATATCCATCGGCCGGGTTGCCGATCGCGATGGAGCGGGCGATGGTATTCGGTTTTTGCGGTTTGAAGTTTTTCTTTCCTTCCTTCACTGCGGTGGTGACGGGGGAGCAGCCGGTTGCCTGCGCGCCGAAAACCCGCGTTTTCACTTCGGGAATGAAGCCGAGCATTTCAAATTCCTTAAAGGCCCGGTAAATCTTTGTGATGAGCGACGAGCCGGCGATAGGGACTATGACCTGGTCCGGCGCCTTCCAGCCAAGCTGTTCGGCGATCTCGTGTCCATAAGTCTTGCTGCCGTCGCCGTAGTAAACCCGTAAATTGATATTCACAAACGCAATGTTGTATTTCGACGTGATCTCGGTGCACAGCCGGTTCACATCGTCATAGTTGCCGAACACCTTTATCAGTTTCGGTTTGTAAACCTGCGTCCCGACGATTTTCCCCGCTTCAAGGTCAGAGGGGACCAGCACCACCGCCTTCAGCCCCGCATGGGCGGATATGGCAGAAACGGAATTTGCCAAATTGCCGGTGCTGGCGCAACCGACGGTGTCGTAACCAAACTCGATTGCTTTGGAGATCGCAGTGGATACAACGCGGTCCTTGAAGGAAAGCGAGGGGTGGTTCACCGCATCGTTCTTGATGTACAGATTCGGCATCCCCCATGCCTTGCCGAGATTTTTGCACCGCACCAGCGGCGTATACCCGACGGAGAGCTTTACCGCCGGTTCACCTTCAATGGGGAGCAGTTCTTTGTACCGCCACATGTTCGGCGGACGTGAAAGAATTTTTTCCTTCGTGATGGATTTTTTTATTTCGCTGTAATTGTAATCAACCTCAAGCGGACCAAAGCATTCTTCGCAAACATATTTTGGTTCAGCTTTGTATGGTTTACCGCATTCGCGGCATTTCAGGCCGTTGACAAGTCCCATGTGCCCCGAAATCCTCATTTCTAATTAATATCTTTTTATAAGATCACGCCAGCAAAGGAAAGGAGCGCCATCCTCTTCCGGCAAACTAACTCAAGAAACGAATTTTAAAGTACCCTAGTATTTTTGTCAAGATTTAAATATGTTTTTCCATAGAGTTACAAATAAGCGGTTATTGCCATATGGGTGATAATCAAACTAGCATGTCACCCATATTTACTGGTTGTTTCTTACTGTTATATTGGAGTTTATTATATGCTGGTGGCGCGCTACTTCTTTTTTATTTTCTTAATGTAG
>JAKAGL010000285.1 GCA_021815535.1 bacterium | reverse complement strand
GGCGGCGATGGCGGCGGCATACCGTTGCCGCATGGCGGGGGGAAGCGCAATGAGCGAGGCCCGGTCGTACATCGCCCCTGCCGGGGCCATGTGCGCGGCGGTGAGCGAAAAGAAATCGCCGCAGTAGATGGTAATGCCGTCGGCCGAATATTTTGTGAACGGCGGCTCGTGCGCCACCGCCGGTTCAAGCCGGTTCCCGCTGAAGAAACTTTTCACCGCTATCCCGCTCAGCTCCACGCCGATGACGCGGTGCCCTTGCGACCGAAGCCAGAGCATATCGAGGCTTTTGCCGCAAAGCGGAACAAACACCACCGTGGAGGGCGGCACTCCCAACCCTGGCCAGAACGCCTGCAGGTGGGCATTGACGGCCTCCTGATGAAAACCGATCTGCCCCTCTTGCCAGCGCTGATGCCAGAATTCAGGTTCCATGTTCTTTCCCCATGCCGCCGGCGTGGAGCGATAGATCCTCCGGGGTGTTCACGTTTATGAGGCGGACGGGATCGTACAGGCATGAATCCCCTTTGACGCCGAATTTTTCGAGAAGGCGGGCGATCGACATTTCTCCGCCATGCTCGCGCGCCATGCGGGCCAGCAGTTGCGACGAGTAGCACGAGGCCAGCGGCTCCAGCCCCTTTTCCGAGCGCGGCCCCATGAACCGGAATGCCGGGTCGCGCCGGCCAAAGCGCCCCACATAGGCGCCGTCGATGTTCGGCATGTCCACGGCGAAGAGAAGCCAATCGGCATCGGGCGCAAACCGGTGCGCCGCCACCAAGCCGGCCAACGGCCCCTCGAAGCCGGGCGCGTCGGCTATCCGCTCCGCCTCGGCCAGCGCCGGAGGGAGCGGGCCCGAGCCGAGCAGATAGATGCGGTTGACGTACCCCTTCACCACACCATGGACATGCTCAACAAGCGTGGCGTTCCCCGCTGGAAGCAGCGACTTGGGACGGCCCATCCGAACGCTCTTTCCGCCGACCAGAATGCCGGCATAGAGCGGCTTCAGCAACAGCGACCGCACCAGCCAATATCCGATCTGATCCGCTATCTGTTCGGTTTCGTTGTGCCGCAGCGAGCTTCGGCCGCCTATCTCACGGATAACTTTCTTCGCCGCGATGACGTCTTCGCCGCCGCCGTGGGGATGCACCCATATCTTTTCCCACGGGGCGTCTTTGTAGCCTTCCACAAGGATGATGTCGCATTCGGCGAACGACGGGGGGCAGACAAACTCCTCGCCGCCGTGCGTGCGTACAAAACCCTCGGCGGACGACCCGGCGGCGATCACCCGCGCCCCCGCCTTGAAAATGCGGTCGGTATCCTTTCCCTCGCGGTCCACCTGAAGGGCGTGTGCATCGTGCTTGAGATAGGCCACCGCCAGGCCGCGCCGCGCCAGCCGGGGGACGACTTTTTCGATAATGGTGGTTTTGCCGCTCCCGCTGTATCCGCAAAAGCCGATGACCGGCACCCCGTTCAGAAGCGCCACGGATGAAACTCCACCACGGTTCCGGCGGGAAGTTCCCGCGCCTCTTCAGGGATGACGATAAGCCCGTCGCTGCGTCCGGCGGAAACGAAATCGCCGGATCCCTGATACCCCGGCACCGGCGCGACCGCCGCGCCACCATTGGCGTAACAGCCCACGCGGAATTCGCGCAAGGCATGTTTTTTCTTCGCGGGGGCGGCAAGCGGCAGACGGAGGACGGGGAGAATAACGGATGCGTACCCGGCCATCTTGCGCAATGCGGGGAGGACAAATTCGCTGAACGTCGCCGCAACCGACACCGGGTTTCCCGGCAGGCCGAAAACAGCGGCGGCCCCTTTCACGCCGAACCAGATGGGCTTGCCCGGCCTGATGGCCGACTTGTAGAGGCGGTTCTTCACGCCGCATTCTTTCAAGATCTCGGGGATGTGGTCGCGTTCTCCCATCGATACGCCGCCGGTGACGATCACCACGTCGTTCTTCTTCAATGCCGCCGCCAACGCGCGGCGGAGCGCGCGGGGGTCGTCCTTTATCACGCCGCCGAACGAGGCGGCGGCCCACGGAATTTCAGAGAACCGCGCCATGAGGAAGCGGCTGTTGGAGTCGCGTATCTGGTACGGGGCCGGCTTTTTGGCGGTGCCGACCAGTTCGCTCCCCGATGCGATCACCGCCACGCGTATCACGCGGGTAACGCGCACCGCCGCCGCGCCGACCGCGGCCGCCACCGCCACCCGCGCGGGCGACAACGGCTCGCCCGCCGTGATGAGGCGCTCCCCTTTTTTGCAGTCGGCCCCCCGGCGGTGGATATGTTGCCACCGTTCAGGTTCGCCGGTAAGCAGTTCAACAAATGCGCCTTCGGTTCTGCTTTTTTCCACCTGCTCCACCGCGTCGAGTTCCGGCGGAACCGGCGCGCCGGTCATGATCTTGAGGCACTCGCCGTGCCGCACCGTGCCGCGCCACGCGGCCCCCGCCTCCAGCGTACCGGCGCAACGGAAGCGGCGAAGCCCTTTGGCAAGGTCGTCATGGCGGACGGCGTAGCCGTCCATCGCGGAACGGTTGAACGGCGGGAGCGGCCGGTCGGCGCGGATGTGTTCGCGCAGTACCAGGCCGAATGCTTTTTCCAGCGGAAGGCGGACGGGGGAAAGCTGCTTTATCGCGCGCAGGACGGCGGCTTGCGCCGCGGCGAACGGGGTAAGCGCAACATTTTTTTCCACAAAGGGATTATAGATGATTATCGGGGCTTTTTTGCAAAGAAGGCGTTTGAGGCCGCCTGTGTTGAGGCACGGAAGCGCCTTGGGGGCGCTTCCGTATCACGCCGTCAAAGCGGGTTATTTCTTTTTATCCGCTTTCGGTCTTTTCTTTTTGCCGTCCTTTACCACTTTTGCCATGAACGCCACCTCCTTCTTTTTTTGTTATACGGTTAAGCATCGTTCGTATCCCCGCGCATGACTATATACCACCGCCGCCGAAAAGTGGAGAAGATGAAACGCCGCGCGGGATCATTTCCCTTGCAGGATGTCCTGATAATTCGGGGGGAGCATCTTTTGAAGTTCCTCCAGGCTCTTGCCGGAAAGCTCCGTAC